>CAZKWI010000015.1:0-24646 GCA_964556455.1 uncultured Planctomycetia bacterium
TAAGCTCGGTAGCATCCATTATAACGCCCAGAGCCCTGTCTGCCTCTTCCTCCAGGTCCGCTACCCTTTTACCTATCAAATCGACGGCAGCTTCTTTTTGAATAGTAATACCCACAAATTGTACATCTATGCCGTCAAACACAGCAACAAGCCGATTTTCCAGATTTTCTAATCTCTGCACAATACCACTAGCCGCTCTGTCGTATTGCACTCCTACGACTAAAGCGGATGTAAGTCCATCGGAGGATTCACGGCTTACAATCCCTATGGGGCCGGCGTCCGCGCCTGTATCGTAATGAGCTTTTATGAACCTGAAGGCCCTCTCTGCAAGCTCTTGATCTATAACACCGGAACCCGTCAGGATAATTCTTAACATTATTTCATGCTCGCGGCGTATCAATGGCTCGCAGGCGACCCATTGCGCCATATTTACGCATACAGTCTCCCGCACATCTACCGGCAGGCCCAAGAGTGTGCTCTCGAGTATATCTCTTATAACAGGCAATTCTCTTTCTATTATCTCTCTGCGGGTTTCGCTGCCGCCGTCGCCCGTGGTAGTGGTTCTAGCCTTAGACGGAGCGCTCACTGGCTCGATAGCCGGTGTGGTAGCTGCCGGTTCTTTCTCGGACCACTTTAACGGCCCTTCGCTGGCATTCTCCGTCATTTCGCGGACTTTCGTTTTATACTTCTCAAAAAGCTCTTCCAGGGCTTCTCTCTCTTCGTCGGAAATATCGCCCAGCTTTATCGCTCTGATGAAAGCCACTCTTATCCTGGCACGCTGGTCTTTATACTCTTTGATATCCTCCAGTCTTCCGAAGATGTCTCCCGGAGGGCTTTCTGCACATTTCTTAGCAAGTTCCAGTCTTATCTTGGCAGGTGTTTCTTTAGACTCAAGGAGCATGGCTTTAAACTCAGTCGTCTCTTTGCCCCAATCGACCACCAGGGTCCTTATGCAAGCCAGGCGCAGGTCTGGGTCTGTATTTTTTTTGAGTTCTTCCAGGAGAACAGAACCGGCTTTCTGCTCAAAGAGGCCCCTCCAGTTATTCGTGAATTGCCGCGCAAGCTCTTCTTTTACATAAATATTCTTATGGTCCCGCAATGTAGATAAAAACAGCCTGTCAACAGGCTCCGTGCCTATTTCTGCAAGTGTCCTCATGACACTGCTCCATAGGCGGGGGATATCGTAACGGGAACCCGCGGGGTCGTTCGCGGGAAGATGCTCATTGAAAAGTTCTATCAGCGGTTTTGCAGTACTTTTGTCCTTGCTGGCCTCGTAGCCCCCCAAAGCCTCAAGAGCACCTATGCGTCTTTCTTCGGTTTCATGCGGGTCAGTAGCTATAGCCAAGAGCCTGCCTGTAACCTTTTGTCCGAAATAATGACCCAGGGCGAATTCCGCGCCGCTCAATGTATCGATACCGGCTAAAAGCGGTTCGATGGCCCGCTCGTCCTTCATCTCTCCCAGCAAACACACCACGTCATATTCGCCCGGAAATTCTTCATATTCGAGTGATCTTATAAGGGCCGGTACCGCAGAGGCTCCTATATCTTTCAAGCTAGCCAAGGCAGCGTCCTGTAATTCCTCTATGAATAAAGCTGAGATAAGTATATTTATAGCGCGCTCTTCCCTGCCCGGGCCTTTAAGCTCGGGTAAAAGCCTCATAGCTGAACTGCGACGGTAGAACTCTTCGTCCCCGGCTGACCCATCTTTTACTATCTGATATATACGGTTGTAGAATACCGGAATATCACCGTATCTGACCAGGAAACTTACAGCGTATGCGCGGACAGAGCTGTCTTTATCCCCGAGAAGATCTATAAGCCTATTTATCACGCTCGCGTCCTTGAAATCATCAAAACCGCTGTAATTTAATGTCTCCAGCGCTCTCCTGCGGCCGTGTTCATCCAGGTAATCCACCGCCTCTACTAAATATCGGGCGGCAGGTACACCTATATCCGAAAGATCACTCTGTGCATCCCAGACAGCTTTCCATTCATTTTCTTTAAAGTTGTTCCCGTTCAGTTTCTTAATGAGGGCTTTTATCTGGTCTTCCGTGGCTTCCGGCTCTTCTTTCTCTTCCCGGCCCTCCCGACCTCTTACATATGTTATCGGTCCGATGGTCCTGGGCGAGGTCTTGCCGACACTCTGCGGGACAATTCTATCAGCGTGGTATTTTGAGTCCGTTACGAGATCTCTCCCGGCTCTCTTGGCCGCCCTGTCGCCCAATAATTCGGACAAGAGCCGTTGCAGCTCAACCGCGCGCTCTAGCTCTATGTCCGATATGCGCACCCAGTTAGGCCCCGTAGGGTCAAGCGCCCACCATCCGGTCTCGCCGTCTATGGTGGCCTTTATCGCACAGATAGCATGGCCTTCGTTCACTCCTATATAATCATCGTTATGTATATTCATGACACCATAGAGCATACACACATCTTTGAAGCCCAGATACTTCGCAAAGAGGTAAACATATGTAGCGATAACGTCACAGTCTGTGAGGATCTTCTTCTTCACCTTGCCCTTGCCGAGTTTTCGTTTGGCGGCGTCGCCCCATGTTTCACCATTTTCCCTGGCGAACGGCACGCGCGCCCATTCCATGAAGCTGTGCGTGACATGCGCCATCATACCAAGCTGGTATTCATCGTCTTCGCCTTTGGCTTCATCGAGCAGATCCGTAAAATCCCTGGGCAGCGTATCGAGATGGCGTCTGTTAAGCGGCCCCGGGGTGAATACAAGGTCTCTATTTTTCGAGCGGCGCTGCAGCACCCAGCTCACTACGGTGGTCTCGCCCCACTTCTGGGTCTTTTTGGCTGTCAGCCTGTTTCCGTTGCGTGTGAACATATCCTTGTCGTAATCTATATCCGCAACACTTGAATTAAGGAGACGATGGAGCGCAAGAACCTCACCTTCTCTGATGCACCCTAATGTCGCTCTTATGCTTAAGAATTCGTCAAGAAGGTCACCCTGAGGCACTTCTTCTATGCCGCCTTTTGGCGCTACCATGCGTCCGTCTTCCGCCATATCCGTAAGGATATAGTGATACAGCATCTCATCCTGGCTTAGCGCTCCTGAGAGCTCAAGCATCACAAGATTAGCGCCGCCTGCGGCCAGAAAATCAGGGTCTGATACGGAATATCCGGAAGATGCTTCCTGCTCCATGAGGCGCGCTAGAAATTTGGTCGTCTGCGCGGGCGCGCGGAAATATCCGGAATTGCTGTGCGTAACAGAACGCAGGAACCCCCTGTCGAACCATTTAACACCCGGGACATTCTGACCTGTTCTGAACTTAGGATACGCGGATAAGTCCCCGCCTCCGCTGAAGACCGCCGATAATAAGACCCACATTATATATCCCAGGAACGCCAGCAGTCCGCCTATAATAGGTAAAACAATAACCCAGTCAATTATAGCTGCTATGGCCATCCTGTTCGCTTCCCTGTCTCTTTCCCTTAGATAAACAGCCGTACGATCTCTGAAAGATCTGGAAACCGTCTCGAAAGCGTTCTCTACTATGACCAGCTTACTCAATATCTTTAAAGTCGGCTCGCCTATTCCTTTAATATCCTTCAGCTCGTCTATATCACTAAAGCCGTTTCCCGCGCCGTTAATATTTTCAAGCCTTTCGCGTTCGGCAAGTATCCTCGCCGTCATCCTCCTTCTTTTAGACCTGTTCTTCGAACCGGCAAACCATGGTATATTGTTAAATACAGCGTTGATCTCGTCTCTGCTTATGAGGTTGATGTTCTGTCTGTTCGGGTCTTCCTGCATGGATATGCTGCTCGTCCTCGCTGTTGTGTCTGTTTCACCGGTTAAGCCTCCCGGTCCTTTCGGATCTTCCATTCGAGCCACTCTTATCTTATCCGGCGCGTCTATCAGGAATCTTGCGCTTGTGGAGGTGTGGGAGATCAGTCTTATTATAATGATATCGTCTATTTCGGCCTCATGGTTCTTCTTTTCGAGAATAGTGCATTCGGTGTCCCTGCGGTCGATCTCAAGCCGCATCAGGCCCCTGCGCTCTCCGCGCTCCTTTGGCACAGAAACATTATATATCTCCCGCCTGGATATGCTGATATCCTGTGGGGCGTTAAACGCCAGCCTAACATCATCTCCTCTTATCCGGATAAGATACATTTCCGTATCACCTATCATAATGCTTTCACCTACGCTACGAGTTTGGACAAGTTCATTATCGTGTTTAACAAGCCTTCTTTCAACATCGGCTGTATTTCTCACTAGCCTCGCCGCAATATTTTCTGCTGAAGTCAATAACTGGCGGGATGTTGCATCCAGTGCTGTTCGGATGTATTGCGCCTCTTTGTCAATTCTTTTTCTGGTCTCAGGGTCTCTTATGCGGTTATAGACATACGCGTAATCTTTTGCTAAGACCTCACGTCCAAGAAACTCCTTCTTATCGGCAAATTCTGCAAGCAACCCCGCGCAGTGCAGGATATTCATCGCATCATAAAGATAATATCTCGGTTTGACATAGTCGAAACTTCCGGGATAACCGTCTATTCCTGCCTCATGGTACCGCATCAGCTTTGTTGTACTTCTTACCAATCCTTCGTCAATACCGGCTGCCCGCAAGTATGGGGCTATTAGATTTAAGCTCCTTATGGGGTGGTCTACAAAATATTTTCGAAGGGCGTTGTTGCGGTTGGACGCTTTTTCGGTCCTTATCCTTATATCGCCAAACGCGTTGTCTATATTACAGGCGAGGGCTGCTATGTGTAATTCAACAGGCGCATCAGGGAATATCCTTTCTATCATTCCAAGCAGATATTCGGCATCTCTAAAGCCCTTGCCGGAGGTGGCAGCTTCGCCTTCTCCTTTGGTGTATATAGTCTCGATTATGCTTCTTGCTGCATCATAAGCGTCGTTGCCCGTAAGAGGAGGCTTGTCTTGGTGTTCATCTGTCGATCTCTTAATGTCTCTATATATATCCATACGAGTTTTTGCTTCATACTTCGGCTCGAACCCGCCCCTGCCGCAGTCGAACCTGAACCATGAAGGCAGGCTCTCCTCTCCCTGCGACGCTGTAGCGGTGCGGGCTAAGGCATCTTTTTCGCCCAGCAGCTGTATTAGCTCGCTCAGGATTTCATGTGTGCCGTCCATATTCTTCTTCTCATACACTTCCACGCCGTCCGGGAGCGCAAGTCCTTCAGCTCCGGGTTCGCCTACAAGGTAACTCAACTTTCTGCCTTTTCTGGCACGAGCACCTAAGAACCCATAATCCGTTGCGGAGTCCCCTATGCATATCTCAAGCGGGTTTGTGAAATCCCTCTCGTCCCTGTATTCCTGCAGTGTAGGCTCTTTGTCTCTCGTGTTGACAGTTATAAAAGTCGCGCCGAAATGCATCACCGGATTTTCGTATTCCAGTTTGCCGCTTAACAACTCGTCAAATCTCTCCTTTACCTCTCTCATAAAATCAACGTCGATCAGCTCGTCTCTGGCGTGGATATCCTTTGATTTATAAAGCTCAAGCAGCATCAGTCTGTCATTGCCGTTTTCAATAACAGGCGTGCCGATATGATCTTCGTTTGCAAAAACGCACCTGTTGAATATTTCCATAACCGCCCCAGGCGAATTGCAGGTTTCAAGTTCACTCAATCCTGTGATATCCATTTCCGGGTATTTGGAATGTGCTTTCGTTAAAAACGCGGTGGTGTAGGCCTTGAATATCTCCGTCTGGTCTTTTTCCGAGAAATATTCTTTACAATAAGTTGTCTTCTTTTCGCCGCTGTCGTCCCATGAGCACATTCCGCTGCCGCTCATAAAATAGTACCTGAAATATTCCAGCTTATCATGCAGTCCGTTTTGTTTCATTCTGTTTTCTACGGGACTAATTACGTAATTTATGCTGTTTTCCAGAGAACCGCCGGTAATTATGGCCACATGAACCTCTTTTGACAGCAGGGTCACTATTGTATTCAACATATCATCGGTTATAAAGTCGTTTGTGGGGGCCGCTGTATTGTCCTTGTCCATGAATATAACGATATCAGAAAATGCTTCAGACTCGAATGTTTCGGATAGAGTGGAGGTGCGGCCTGTGGACGGCAATTTTTCATAAAGTTCTCCTGCTAAGGAATTGAATTTTGAACCAGGATTATTCTTTATACGCCTGAGCATTTTTGTAAAATAATCCTCTT
The DNA here is from genome assembly GCA_964556455.1 of uncultured Planctomycetia bacterium. GTDB lineage: Bacteria > Omnitrophota > Gorgyraeia > JABMRJ01 > JABMRJ01 > CAZKWI01. The sequence goes on from CAZKWI010000015.1 coordinate 6,148, forward strand.
CGTCTTCCACCAGCCTACCTTCTCTAAAAATAGCGAAAACTTCTTCTATATCTTCCTTTGTCAGACCGCCATCTTTTTCCCGTGCGCTGAGATAATTTATGACAGAAGGCCTGGGTTTTCTTCTCGGATAATATTCCCATGGGTCTATCTGGCCTGTAAGAACAAAGGCCATATTCCGTATAGTCATTAATTCGATGTCGTTTTCGTCATTGAGCGGACAGTCCGCCTGAGGCTTTATTTTCCATAGTCCGTCTTCGCCTCTCACCAGAGACCGCTCCGTTATGACTATGGGGATGAGCGTCCTGACAAAAAGGTCTTCTCCTCTTTCCCTGAACTCCGGGCTCAGCATCTCTATATAAGGCTCAAGGAAATCGCTTCTTAGGTGCACCACATCAAGAGAGGAGAACTCAGCCTCAAAGGCCTCCCAGTTGGAAAGGATAACATGTGCAGCCTCTTGTGCAGCCACTATCTTTCTGTCATTCACGTCAAGTATAGGGGCATTCAGGCCGCATGCCATGGCCATGGCAAGGAAGACCCTGTTAAGCATGCGCCTTAAGGCCATGTGATTCGATACATTGCTTATGCCCATGGTTATCTTGATATCGGGAAAGCCCTCCCGCAAGTTCCTGGCCGATTCGAGCGTCACCGCAAGGCCTCCCTTCCCGCCTGTGGACGCTAAAGCCTGCTGGACTTGCTCTACCAGTGTTGTCACCATCGGGTCGAGATAGATATCTTCAGGCGCTATTAAGCCGGCTATATCACTCATGGTCGACTTTGCAGACACTATTCGTCCTTTAGCTTTCGGCGGCATAACAAGAGGGTGCTTATCGTCTTTTCTGCCGCCTGTAATGATTATAGCTCCTGTCTTGCCCTTCTCGAGCAATGGCCTCAACTTGTCAGTCCTCTTCTTGAAATTCGCCAGTGAATTTATAATGATTTTACATCCGGCATCCTTGGCCGCGTTTATTCCGGCTTCGATAACATCTGTGGAGCTGCTGTCTATCACCACCGGTATATCGTGGCCCGTGTCCACTACGGTTTTTATGACCCAGGTGATTGCTTCCAACATTTCACTTCTGTCTAGTTCTCCGCCTTTGGCGCATGTATCTATATTTATATCGAACATTGTCGCGCCTGCGGCAACTTGCCTGGCCACCTCTTTTCTGACGAATTCGTCATCTCTTTCCGCAATGGCTTCTTCGATCATTTCCTGCCTGGTCGTAGTGGAATTTATACCTTCGGCTATCCTGATAGTGGGCGCTTCCGGGCGGACTGTTGCTATGTTAACTGTTGCGGTGCGGGCGGTCGTTTCTTTTAAAGCGGGTTTGATATCTTCCGGCGGGACGAAGGCGAGGAGCTCTCTTTCGTAGTCGAGCCTCGAGAGCCTTATGTCCGTAGTGCTGAATTGTTCATCATCATCCAGGCCTTCATTTAAGCCTCTCTTCATTGCATGGAGAAGAAACGGCTCGCCGTCACTTCCGAAAGTTATACCTTCTCCCAGCTTGGCCACTCCGGAGCCTATTACGATATTCCTGGCGAAGTCTTCGTTCCTACCCCTCCAATATTTCACAAAGGGCGCTATGCCCCTGCCGAATTCCTGTCCTGCCTCTTCTATCGCCTTAAGAGCGAATTTATTGTCTTTTCTTGCGGCGACGGTTATATCCTTAAGATCGAGGTCCTTCAGCCATTTCTTCCCGGTGATCCTCAATATCTTCTTCTTTTCACGCAGCCTGAACCTAAGTTGTTTGCGTATCCTGGCTGTAAGAGCAGGGCCTGCCATATGCTTTTCAAGAATGCGCTGCTCATTCCATTTAAATTCTCTCCATGGACGCGGTAGGTTTTTTGCGGGGCGGTACACATATGATCCATTATATTTTCTCATGGTGAGGTGACCTATCTCGCCAGGCCATATGCTCATATCGTTGGGCAACTCTTCTTTTTTCGAATAGAGCTCACCGTTTCTTACGATACCGCTACCTATGCCCGTGCCCCATATTATGAATGTAGCGTCAGGCTCGTTTGCGAATGTGCCCTTTTTGCTGACCTCGCCAAGCATCGCTGCAGCGCCGTCGTGATACAGGTCTGTTCTTACTTCTTCGCCGAAATGTTCCGGATCTGCATAGGCATCCTTCAGCTCTTTTCTGAGCGGGAATTGCTGCAAGGGAATATTTTGGCAATTGAGGATCCTGCCCTCTTCGGCATCTATGGGACCGGGCGAGGCCACGCCGGCCCTTGCTACATTATCGATACCTATTATTTTTGCCGCCCTTTCCTGCTGGTCCCATATCTTACCGAAACAAAGGTCCTTTGATCTCTGCGGCGTGGGCGCTTCGTCTATGAGGCATACGTTACCGTCTACGTCAACAAGCGCGCACGCCACTTTTGTTCCGCCCAGGCTGGTAGCTACCGCAACGCCGCCTTTTATTGTATTGTCGCTTACATACTGCAGGCGCATGGCTTTTAATACTTCTCGCGCTGGCGTATCATCAGGATAGGTTAAAAGAACCGCATCTACTATTCTGTGGGTGTAATTGCAGGTATAACTATGTAATTCCTCGGTGTACAGCTCTTTCATTTCGCCGACCGTGCCGCATCTTTCAGTCAGGTCTTTTACAACATGACACGCCTCGTTATAATTCCTGATGTCATTTAGCTGCGACTCAGGTCCGTCCCAGAATTCACGGAACCTTATCTGGGCCAAAATCTCACCTACGGTGATAGGGGCCGTGATCTTTCCTGTCCTGGCCCTGGCCGTCCTTGTGACAAAGAGGGCGAGGTCGACCAGGCTGGTGCCGTCTATCTTCAGGTCGGGCGGCATTCCTTGTTGCAAGTCTTTGAAATGTTGCCCGAATTTTTTAAGCCCCGGTTTCACGCTTCCCGTTGCGCTCTTATGCGGCAGCAGAAGAGTGTTGTCCAGTTCTTCCACTATCCTTTCCAGGTCATTATTTGATAGCGGTGAGGCTTTTAGCGGAAGTTCTTTTCTTGTGATATCCTTCCAAAGCCTCAGTGAATCTTCTCTTATCTTTTCCAGGATATCGCGGTTTCTTGCGTATTCCATGCGCTCCATCTGGAAGGTGAGTGTATCGGAGATGAACTCCTCAAACTTTATCCCTTTGGCCCGCGCTATAAAGAGGTTCTTTTCATCGAGCAATTCTCCTTTGCCGCCGAAGGTATGCGGCAGCCTGCCGTCGCTTATATCCTCCAGAGCATCTACAAGTTCGTCATAGTACCCCCTGATCAGGATGAATTTGAGATAACTCAGCAACTGCTGAGCTATGAGATCTCCCATGTCGATGACCTTGCTCAGCTGCGAAAGGTTCCCTGCCATGAGATTAATGACCGCGCGGGCCTGCCGGTCATTGCCGTATGCAATGCTGAGTGAGGCAAGATCTGAAGCCTCATCCTGCAGTTTGACGATCCTTGCGGTATACATCTCTTCGGCATGCTTCTCTTCCACTGCCGCGGCATCATGGATCCTGGTGCTTATCACGTCATGCGCTTCGGATTTTATCTTGTTCATGGTCCACGTTGCTCTCGCTTTAAACCATGCTGTTTTAAACCAGAGGATTATTTTAAGCCGCCAGATTATAATTTTATCCATTACATATAAGAGAAAATGCCACACGATATATTGATAATAGCGCCAGCCCAGGATCTCTCTCTGTTCTTGTTCGGACTTGCGCCTCATATATTCTATCGAACCGTATATAGTACTGGCATTCGTGCCGTCCGCCTTAAGCCCTTCGTACATGTTGTACCACTCACTGGCATACTTCAGGAAGCTAGCCGCCAGTTTTACGTGCCACTCCTTTTTGGGATCAAGCCTTGCAAAGAACGGTATAGAGATGGTATATTCCGGCATGCCGCGGGCGTTCCTTATGATACCGCGCCTGTAGACCTGAGATAATATGCCGGTATGGAATAATAGCGCTGTATTCGTGAATGTGCCTACACAGGCAAGTTTATTTTCAGGGTCATCCGTATCTTCATTGCCTTCGATATCTCTCAAGAGCTTAATATCATCCTCTTCCAGGATATCAGTGCGCTTCAGGGCCGCCTGGAGGATCTTTTCGGCCCTCTCGTACAACCTGCGCTTTCTTTCGCCCAGTTTTTCCCCGATAAGCACTGGATTGTTGTCTATGACATCTATCTTCTCATACGGCCGCGGCTCGAACTTGTGTGGATTTAAAATGGCTGTACGCGTAAGGAGCCTCAGGCCGCTTATGGACCTTATGTGCTTCCGTGCCTTCCATTCACCGCGTATCGGCGGGTATCTTCGGCCTTCGGGGGTTTCCGCAGCTACTGTGGATGTTCTTGCGCCTGCCCGGCCGGCTGTTTGAAGGCTTTCGGATTCGCCCATTATGTCATTTACGCTAAGAGAATTTCTCCGCCTCAGACGCAGCATAGTTCTTGATACTATACTGCGGAGCGTCCTGTGTGAATAATGGACCAGGTTTATTCTGCTTACACGCTCGACAACTGACGGCCAGTTATCTTCTATCGTCTTCTTTAGTAATTCCGCGTCTTCAGGGCTCATTGCTCTAAGTTTATCCGGCGGTATACGGCCCAAAGCGCTGAATTTTTCAGAGGCCTTATATTTAAGCTCAAGTCCTGTGTCACGTTCAGCTAGATCTTTCTTTATATTATCGAACTCATCTGAGTCCGCGTCCCCTATCATTACAATGCTGCCATCAGGCTGAATTTCTTTTATTTTATTAAAGTGGATCCTGAATCTTCTGTGGTCTGTTATTATTTTAGCTACTTCATCCAGATTGATGCCATCGAAGTCCCCTTCAGCTATTTTTTCGCCGCCTTTTTTTGTGCGTAGTATGGCGCTGAGTGTGCCATGCACATTCTCTATAGGCTGCCAGTCGACAGCTCCCGGCACGACGCTTTCAACTTTCTCCTGGAATTCCAGGATCCATTTCCGTAATTTCTTGGAGAATGGATGGCCCATTACAAGGCTTACGCCGTAACCTCTGGCAACAGAGTTCTTCTTGGTCAGGTTGCGGGCCTTGCTCATATTGAGTTTTGTAAGAACGCTTGTTACATGGCCATACATCAACTCATCGACTACTTCTTGCGATCCTGCAATGAACGCCTCCGGTAATTCATATGGTGGCTTTGCCAGTATGTCCTCGCCTACCGGGAGTACCGGCTTGTCATCGGGACAGACAAATACTCCGCCGGCCTTTTCAACGAGGTATCCTCCGGGTACTGCATCCCAAACTTTACCGTCCTTATAATAAACATTGCCCACCGGGGCATTGATCTTACTTCCGGCAGCTACCAGCGCTAAACATAATGTTTCAGAGCCGGTCTCATCGCTGACCGTTCCGAATCTATCCGTGGTCAGCCTTACACCTGAAACTTTTTTCTGAACCACCACTTCTTCCTGTGACAGGTCTTCCGGTGTCCTTACCTCTACAGGCTCGCCGTTTAAAAGCACTCCTTCGGTAAGCTCTGACGCCTCAAATAACGCTCCCGGGCGGCCGTCTACTTCAAACTCAGGGGCATAGAAGACTGTCATTATCACTTGTCCTTCATACATAAGGCTGATCGTAGTGCCGAAGAATTTACTTTCGGGATTATCAAAATTCTTCGTTCCGTCTATAGGATCTATCACCCACCTGAATTGCGAGAAATTATTTTCCTTGTTTGCCGCCAAGGCGCCCGGCAACATATTCTCCTCTCCCAAAAACCTGTGTTCGGGGAAACTATCTATTAAGGCAGTCAGGATCGTATCCTGAATTTCAAGATCAGCTTCGGTAGCGAGCGAACTTGCTTCATCATCTTTTGTCCATTTTTTCAGTTCAGGCAATCTGGCCCTATGTTTAGCGATGATCCCGCTGGAATCCATCGCCAGTTCCTTTGCCATAGGAAGCGCTCTTTCCAATGCTGTCTTAATCTCATATTCCCTGTACGCATCTGCAAATTTCCGGATATTGGCCGACTGCGGGTCTTTTCTATGAGTACCTAGAACATCTACAAATGTGCAGGCGATCAGAAGCGCCATCACTTCGTCTTTTTTACTCTGTAATTCTATTTCCTGTATAAAGCTGTCGAATGTATCAGGGGTAATACCTTCTTTAGCGGTCTTTTGAATAAGCGAATGGAGCCTTATAACCTCTCTAAGAACATCTCTATTAGGAAGGGCCTTGGCAAGTCTTGCATCGTTGTCAAATATGACTAATGACTCGTCTTCATGGCCGTCATAGCGCTCAAGCCGCGCGGTCCCGTCCTCGGCCTGGCGTGCCATTGGGATCTTTCCTGTATCATGATGCATTACGAAGTGTTCGAAGAACGGCCTCATTTCAGGATCTGCCAGTATCGCCCGGTATCTTGGCGGTATCTGGCTATACTCACCGGCGTTATTGAGGACCTCTATCATGGCCTCCAGATGGTTTCTTAATACCAGGCCTTCTCCGTGGGTTTCAAGCGGCAGGTTCGGCACATCAAAACCAAGGCGAAATTCTCGGGGGATACATGTCTCTATCAATTCATCTGTCTGGTAGTTAGCCTGTATGCGCTTCCAGATCCTGTGCGAGTCATCCCTGACCTGTTCTATGGTCTTGCGGTTTCGTTCATGCTTCATGCGCTCCATCTGGAATGTCAGATTATCTGAGATGATCTTGCCGAAATTGATGGCCCCTGTCTGCGCCAAAAAGAGTGATCTCTCGCCTTCTCTTATTACACCCTCTTCGCCCATAAAGTCCGGCGGTAATTTACTCTGCCGCAGGTTATCGAGCGCATTGACAAATTCATCATAATACTGCCTTATCAGTAAAAACCTTAAGTACGCTATCAGATGAGGCACTATAAGAAATCCTACATCGACACTTTTACTTAAATCAGAGATATTCCTGCCCATGGCATGAATGACCATCTGAGCCTGGTCATACCTGCCGTGCGCGACATTTGCTGATGCCAGATCCGATGCCTCTCTCTGCAGTCTGATCAGTCTGTCTCTGTTGCTCTCTTCGCCCTGGCTATCTGCCGCACTATCATTTGATAAGGAAGCTGCCAAATCCGGACTCTTGGACCTTATATCAGCTATTGTATCTTCTATCTCATCTATGAACTTCGCGGTTTTATCGCCGGTATCTATTCTGGCCTTACGGATCTTCGGCAGATCAAATATATACATAACAAAAAGGCACAATCTGAACCAATACCAGTACCATCCAAGGACCCTGCGCTGTTCAATATTGGCCCTGCGGCTGTAATCCGATGTCATCTGATTTATTTCCCCGGCGCTTCTCTTTTCTTCTTTAAGTCTTGTATATAGGGCATGCCAGTTTTGAACATGCTTTAGCATAAGCGCCGCCAGTCTCATATGACGCTGGTTATCAGGGTTCAGCCTGGCAAAAAACGGTATCGATATAAAATAGACCGGCCGGCCGCGGCTGTTCCTGGCGACACCTCCGCGATAGATCCTTGAAAATAACCCGGTATGGAACATCAGGCTGGTCTCTGTGAACATTCCTAAGTTACATAATTCACTCTGCAGGCTTTCGATCTCACCTTCACTTAAGATATCCCTTCGTTCTAATGCCGCCGAGACGGCTTTTTCCGCTTTTCTGTATTGCTCCAGGCCTCTTTCGCCAACTTCCTTTACCATCTCTGCAGGATCTGTGCTTACAAGATTCGTCTTTTCATGAGGCCAAGTCACTATTTTATCTTCATTTAACAATGCGGCTCTCTTAATGCCCCTCATAGCGCTTATGACCTCGACGTGTTTCCGGGCTTTCCCTTCTCCGCGTATCGGCGGGTACTTTCTCCCGTAAGAGACCGCCGCTACCGTGGATGTCCGTGCTTCATCGGTCCTTCTCCACCCGGAACCGGAGTGGGTCTTTATGCGCTCCCATCCGGCGAATTCTCTCGATAGTGCGCGCGCTATTTCTCTGATGCTGTCCATGGGATCGTTCGGGTTAAAGAGAACTCCTTGCATTTGGGTCTCTTCCTCCATAGCGCGATCGACATACTCTTCTTTGTCGTCCACAAAGAGGCACCATTTAAAAGGCATGCCCAGCATATTCGCCACATGCCTGAAATTGCTGTCAACGGTTTTCGGGAATCCGTTGAATGAAGTATAGTAATGCTTTTCCGGTTCAGCAAGCATGGCGCCCGGTCCAGTTCCATTAGCAGGGTCAACAAGATATCTGTAATGGCTCGGGCTTGTGCTGGATAATATGGCTATTTTATAGCCTTTTTCCTGGAGGTCCGCTATAAGCGCAGCGGTCTCCGGGATGTTTCCCATCCATAGCCTGTTATATATCTCGTGGAATTCCTCTTCTGTGAGGCTCACTTCTTGCGGTGAAACACTGCGGAGCCATTCGTTAAAGCCCTTCACCATGGCTTTGTCACTTATGCCGCCATTCTCGTATCTGTAAATAAGGTTTTCTTTATCGCCTTCTCTTTCGGTAAAGTACTTGTATGCAATTTCTCTGTCCACCCCGAAACGCCTCCACAGTTCAAACGCCACCAGGCGGAAATCAAACCGGTTCATCACATTGCCCTGGTCGAATATAACAGCCGGCACCATAGATTCTGAAGCCGGCGGGATGGTGTCGAGGTATTTCTGCAATCGTTTGGGATCGGCGGGTCCCGTCTGGAAGTTTATGAACCTGTCTATCTCGTCAAGCGCCATTCTTATATGGTCTTCATCGCTTCCGATCAGTGTCACATGGAGGGTGCCCTTCGTATCCATAGTCACATCGGTCTTCGTGCCTTTTGACAGGATCACCCTTGTATTGATCTTCTTCAGCCTGAGGTATTCGAATATCATCTCGGCTGTTTCGGGATATATACCCTCGCTTTGCCATTTCCTGGCCTTGTCCGCGTGTTTCGCGAAGATGCGCGCGATCACATAAATAAGAGACACTATAATAACGTGCAAGGCATACGGCATTTCCTTTATATAGAGATACACCCCGTGTCCGGCAAAAACGAATATCAGCGCGGTTGCGACCCACAATATTATCTTTTCGACCTTTCTGTCATGCAGGTATTCTCGCGATGTCTTAACCCCGCCAATATCTATAAGCGGAGCAGGATCTGCGGCCTCACCCAATTCCTGCTTGTCAGGCTGCGGATCGCTGCTTTCAGCGGTCGAGGTGCGGCCTATCTGCGTGCCTTTGTTCCTCGTGAAACTATCAAGGATGCCTCCTATACTTATAGCCGGCTGTCTTATTCTGCTCATAAGACTCAACTCACGCCCAAAATCTCCGAATGCCCTGTACTCCTCGTCCCTTATATCATCCGGGAGCACGGGAAGTTCCTCGTTTACCGGTATGCCAAATTCAGCAATGACGCCATTTAGCTCCAGACGCTTTGTGGTTATCGAATATGAGATAACGACCGCGCGTTCCAGCAGGCGCAGGAGCTCGCCTAAATGCTCTGATATACTTATGGCGCTTGCTTCCGCATTAACAGGCGGCAGCGAGGCGCGAAGTTGCCTTAATCTTAAAGATATAAATTCCAGGTCTTCTAAGAGCTCTCCTCTTGTGGCATAGACGGTTCTTCCGTCAACGGCGGCGTCGTCCTGTTTATCAGGCTCGATCAATCCACCCCTATCTCCGCTTCTTATGGCCTCTGCGGTATCATCGATAGCGGCTGCGACCCTCTCTATATTTGCGGAGACTGACGGCCAGCTTATAGACGGCCTGGGTGTTGCGGCAAGTTCCGCAGTCCAGTCTATGGGCTGGAGCATATTTTCTTCGGGGTCAACGATAAAGGTGATGCTCTTATCTTCTCTGTTGAATGTTATGCAAGACGAAGACTTTCTTCCGGACTCATCCAGGAGGAAGATATTATTGTTCTCGCGCCTAAAACGTTCACAATTTTCCAGTACTGTATTTAACGCAAAGATATGGTCGGCCAGTTGTTCACCGCTGACCTTTTCCAGGTTGACACCGTCTTTTCCTTCTATCTTTATTATGGAATGCATTCCATAGGCGTCGGCAGCCGCTAATAAAAGGCTTAAGAGTTTAACCGCATTACTATTAACCTCAAAACCGGGCTTTACATCCCTGAACCGCCCCAGGCTATTCGCAACAATCTGTTTATCCGGTGAATTTTCCAGCCACGCCAGCATGGGAAAGACCGTATCAAAGAGCCTGAATTTTACGCCCGGCAGCCTCTCTTCGATAAAACCTGCTATATCCGCTTCATCACTAAAAAGCTCTTCGGTTTTGCAATCCTCTACGGCGGCATCCCATCTCTCGATATAATCGACCATGGGCGCATCGACATTGGCGTCTTTCCATGATAAAAGCCTTCCGATACGGCTGCGCACGCCCTGTTTGTCCAGCGCAGTCAGCTGCTGATTGATATTGGCGTCTAAAGAGATGCTTTTTATCGTTTCGGATAGATACTCATTATAATCGGCCCTGCTCTGTTGTACCTTTCCTTCGTGGGCCAGGACGTCGCAGATAGAGATCTCCTTCAGGGCATCTACCAGTATTGCTAAATTATCACTTTGGCCTGCGCAGTATTCAGCCACTTGCTCGCTTTCCAAAAATGTTCTTAACGTCTGAAGGTTATCTTCCCCTGTATATGTAAGGCCCATCAGCTGATGGTAACGCACAACGATCCCTATGAGCAGAGCCTCCCGTGCGTCAATATGGCCGTCCTGCGCTAACCGGGATAAGATATTCTTTTCGCATATTATATCGTAGCCCAGTCTTTCATGGCCGGGCCATCCGTTTATCTTGCCTATATCGTGCAGTAAACAGGCGGCGAATATGATCTTCTTATTCACGCCTTCTATTTCAATGTCTCTATCCATCAGGAATTCCAGGACCTTCGCTGTGTGATCGATCAGCGCCTTCTTCCTGGAGATATCATCTGCCGTAGGTCTTTTGATATACATGCCAAAGAGAGGATCTACAAGCCTTGTAACCGTCCTCTTTATATTGAGCCTGCTCAGATCCGTTTTATCGGAAAGGACCTTTTCCAGGATAGGCCTGGCAAAATCCCCCCTGTCGAAACGGGCACCGCATAATTCCACTAAAGCTGATACGGCATTTGTCGCGGCTATGTAATGTAATAGTATATATAAATATGGTATCGAAGGCAGGCCTATTGTAAGGTCTATTGTGTATATGACAATAGCTATGAGTAGAGTTGCAAGCGCTCCATAGTATTTCGGAGGGCCGCGGACTTCCTCTATTGAGCCTGTAAAGAGGTCGGACCATTTCCAGCCTATGGATTGCTTATGAAACTTCGCGCCGAGTATGTGGCCAAAATATTCGTGGATGGGCGTGGCAAATATAAAGAAAATCCTGAACGGCAGGTTCTTCAGCCATGCTAAGCGGCCTGTGAAGAGGTTTGCTGCGAGGGAGAGTGTATCATCATTAGTACTACTATCGCCATCATCATCAGTGTCGGGTAAGCCGAAAAGATGTGCTGCTCCTGTGCCGCCAAACAAATGCCTGACAAGTTCGTCCGCAAATGTCTGCTGCATCGACTGCGCTGTCCAATCAAAGTCTTCATCCCCATCCAAAAGGCTTAAAGGTTCAACTTGGCCTTCGGAATCGGGGCTCTCTTCACGTATTATATTATTTCCATCATAGCGAAGCCTGAACTTGAATTCATCGTCTCTTATGCTTTTCGCCGCTTCCAGCAGATCACCATCGCTTAGGCTGAGCATACTCTGAGCCACCAAATCGATACCGCCGTCTGCTATTTCGCCTATCTCCATCTTTTGCGCGCTATCGTTCTTTTCGTTAAATAGATACGCCAGAACGGCATGTTCCAATTTTGCTGTCGCATTAGGCTGCGTAAGATAATTACAAAATACCGAGGCGAATTGTTTACATGGGCTGTCCGCCTGGATTATGCCCTCGAGATGTCCGAAAACCTCATCTATTGCCCTCGCTTTAGTGAATTTGAAGGGGAACATATCGGAATACAATAATATTGTCGGATCATATTCTCTGTAGAAACGCCATAGTGATCCCGTCCTTCTTACCTGTGTCTCGACAAAAGTGACGCACGGATATAAATACGGCGGCTCTGTTTTGTCCAGCGCTTCCTTAGATGCATCATCCATGGTTTCATACGCCTTAAAAGCGACCATACTGGTTACGGCATGTCCTAATTCATGATAACGGCCGCTTTCGAGCTTACTTTCAATGATAGAATCCACAGTTACAGGGGCGCCGTATGAACGCTCAAGCCACCCTTCCGCTGTAAGAATCTTTATTTTCCCCAGGTTGTCATCAGGCACATCGTTCAGGCTGCCTTTTATTCGGCCTATTTCTTCATACGCTTCCACTGTGCCTTGCGCGCGCCCTATTCTCGTGTCACTTACGTCAAAGACCATGCCCGTCATAGGGTCATATGAAGCCGAAGCTCCTGCGATCCAGTTTCCCTGAGGGAAGTCTGTTATGTAGCGCCTGGCGAAATAAACGGGTATCTTTTCTTCCTCAAATACGTAATTTTCGATCCTGTCAGGATCTACATCCATTATTACTGCGTTCCATGTGGCCGCTGACGCGTCAAATGGGTCACCGGCTGAAGAGACTATAAATACCTGGATCAAATAATTATGCCTGCAGAGGATCTCATTATTCAGCCTTCCGAAAAATATGTAGATGGTATGATATCTCTCTTTTTCTGTCAAAGAAGGAGCCTCATCTTCAAATCTCTCTGCCATTTCGACAAACTCTCCTGTGTCAGCTCCTGTTATCTCAGCAATCTTGTCCAAAACAGGCGATATCTTATCCACCGTGATCATGCCGCTTTTAAAAATGTCTATAATTGCGCCTACGGCCTCTTCTTTTAAGTATCTTTCCAGCGGGTCGCTCGAAGGGCCTACTATATCAGGCTGTGGCACCGGAGACGGTGTAGGCTGTCCGGCTCGTACCGGCGGTCCATCTGGTATACCTCTTAAAATATCGCGCCTTCCCTTTGTCCTGCGTCTCCTCTGTTTGTCGGTTCTTCTTGGCTTCTTCTTTTTTGCCAGTATGATACCCGAAGCCTCGCCTATTGCCGATGTAACCTGCCTGCCTTCAGGGGTAACTAGTACCGCTTCTCTACGTCCAAATATAGGAGCAACATCTTCGGCAAAATCACCGAATCCAAACAGTGCGCCCAAAAGCTCTATCAGGGCTGATAAGATATTGGTTATGGCTATATATTGGAGGAGCCCTGAAAGGAGGGGTATCGAGGGGAGGCCTATAGTGGAATCTAAGAAGTATATTAGTGAAGCTACGATCAAGCTTGCTATTGCTCCATAGTATCTCGGAGGGCCGCGGACTTCCTCTATATTACCCGTGAATAACCCGGACCATTTCCAGTCTATGGATTGGCCGTGCAGCTTCGCGCCGAGTATGTGGCCGAGAAACTCATGGATAGGAGTCGCAAATATAAAGAAGAGCCTGAAGGGTAAGTTCCAAAGCCCCGCCAGGCGGCCTGTGAAGAGGTTGGCTGCGAGAGAGAGCGCGTGCACGCCCTGCTGCACGTCGTATCTCCTTGACCATGTTTCATATTCATCTTTTCGGGTTATCTTGTCGAGTATAGACTCCTCAACGCTGCTTGCACGCTCATCCAGTTGCTCTGCGGTAAGATCGAGAGTTGCCTCTCCGGGTTCGGATGTTATAACTTTAAAGAGTTCCACGGCCTCCGAGACACTTGTGTTGCTTAATATGCCCTTTAGTCTCGGTATGTACGACAGGGCTGAGCTTACGGTGATGTTGGGATATATATCGAGCAACCTCAGTACAAATAACCCAAATCTCGGGTTCTGGGGTAATACACCGCATATGAAGAGTTCCTTATCAGGGCCATTTCCTGACTCTGCTACTTCTTTCGCCTTTTCGGCTATGCCCATCAGCGTGCTGAGCACCTGCGACTGTAATTTATTGAGTTCTCTTTCGGCCCTTGGGTCGTTTCTGTCTATCTGGAGTATATCAGCGCTGAGGTCATTCATGCCTATCGCCACAAAATCAAAATGGTTCATTATGACCCTGGTCTCCCTGGCAGCTGTTTCGGTCTCTATCATCGCACCTATCTTTATGCCGTCCAGGACTTTCCTTGCCTCGTTGCCCTGGCCTGCGACTTCGGTCTTCATCACATTAATAAGTGTCTCTATCTGCCTTATGCGCTTTGCTGGAACCATGGGAAAGAATACCCTTATATTCTTCTTTCTGCTCCTTAGATACGCCTTGAATATCGCCCTCAGGCTATCCTCTACCACCTGTCCGCCTTCATAATCACTCCTCGTTGCATGATCTCTTTCCTCAGGGTCCTCAAAGTAGTAAGCGCAGCCTTTTTTAAGGCTTGGTATGAGTGTAGTGGGACGCTTATCATCCCTCATATCGAGCAGCCTTATATCGAGCGGCTCATCCTCACCAAGTTCTTCAGAGGCCGAGACAAAGGCATTCTCCATCTCATCTTCGGTCGGTTTGACCGCGCCGTTATAGAACCATTCCATCCTGTATAGACCTACACCCGGCACTCCGTTTTTTCTCACATCTTCTATCTTGAATACATTATCTATGTCAGCCAATACCCTTAGAGTCTTCTCGTCTTCGGTAACAACCGGTTTACCGGGATCTCTCTTTTCCCAGAAATACGTCCGCCATTTTCTCTCTTTACGCTCGCTTTCCATAGCCCTGGCGCGCGTCTGCCTGGATGGGTTATGGATCACTGTGCCTTCATTCACATTCACTATTACGTAGTCCCCTTCGTTCAGCACATTCGTAGCAGGTGTAAATACATCCGCGTCTTCAAGGTGCGCGCCTGCTACTACACTAAAGCCTGCCAGCCTTGCCGCTATCACCCAGTGCGACTCTGAGTTGCCTGCAGGGCACATGATAACATCAATATTGGGCCTGTTTCTCTGTATGGCGCGCACTTTGGCGGGGTCCATATTTTCCACAACGAGTATCCGGTTGCCGCTATCCTCGTCGCTCGTTCCCAGATAGCTGCCCTCCATGATATCCTTCATGCGCTCTGCCACGAGATTTGTGCCGGCTATCATGCTCTCCTTTTCCGCCTCCGATATATCTTTACGGTTCCGTATATCGCTTATCACGCCGACGGCTATGTTATATATCATCAGTGTCGGAGTTATCCTGTACCTCTCAATATGCTCCGGGGCCGTCCTCTCTATATAGTCCACAAACTCTTTATAGTAGTACCTGTCATACTGCATCTCTTCTTTCAGTCTCGAAATGGCGCGCTGAAGATCTTCTTGGACTCTCACTGTACGCTGCCATATCTGTTCAGATGTGCCAATTTTTAGAGTGTCCACCCTGCGCAGATAATGGAGCATGGTGTTGAACGTGCTGTACATCTCATTAGTGGTTCCCGCCATATGTTCCCCGGGGGCTTCCGGCTTTATATTTTTCCTGAACGCTCTTGCCATTTCCTCCACAGCAACAAATGCCTTTTCTTTGCTATCACCTAAAATTCTCGCTCGTACTTTGTGGTATAGGCTGGATGGATCATTCGGATCATCCGGATCATAGATGCCCCTACTGATACCTTCTATGCTCGCTATCATCAGCTTGTCTTTCCCTTTAGCTTCGCGCACAGCAAAGCTTCTCTGCAACTCAAGATCGGCAAGGGCTTTTTGTATCGCCATATTTAAAAGTTCCAGTTCGTCTTCTTCTTTTCCGGAAACCACATGGGACCTTATATCCTGCATAACGCCCTGCATTTCTTCACCCAGGATTATGAGCCTGTTCGCATAATCTTCAACGGTACCATTACCAGGCAATATCTTGGATTGATGTGCAAAGCACGTTTCAGGTATCTTTTGGGTCTCGCGTATCTCCGCAATAACGGCCTTTTCCAGGTCCGGCCTATTCAGTATACCCCATTCGTATGACTCGACAGCATAATGATCCTTCAGAGTTGCAAGCGCGGTTAAGAACTGTTCTATGGCCATTTCGACTTTCAGCTCTACCTGCAGCCGGCCGTCATTAGGGTGCGTCAGGTGCGTTCTATATCTATCGAGGGCATGTATCGTAGGCAGGCTGTCTATAGTGCCGTCTATTATCTTATGCGCGGGCGATTCCGATCCCTTGATCCTGTTCTCTTTGCCGAATTCCGAGATCTCTCTCTCCAGCAATTCATGTCTTGTAGGCTCTAAAGGCCCGCCTATCTTTGTAGCCTCTATGACAAAGACGGCTATATCGTTATGTATGACCTGCCAGTATCTGCGCATATCGCCGCCATGAGAGCCGACAACAGCGAGCATATCATCCAGGAGAAACTCTCTGTTTCTTGCCGCTACCATAATGTCGGTGTGGCGCGCGGAAGTCTTGTCATCGTTTTCAGGATTATATACGTTACATGCCAAGCCGCCTTCTGCCTTTACGGCTTTGTAATATTCATAAGCTTGCATAAACTGCGCTTTGAATCTTACAGGGTTGTACGCAAGGACGTTTCTATGCGTGGTTGACATTTCCCTTTCGAAGGCTGTAAGAAAAGGCGCTATCTCTTTGTCATCAGGGCGCTCTTGTATTATTTTATGCACGATCTCTCTTGTAAGCGCCATGGATTCCATGTCTCTCACTATTTCGTCTATCGGAATCCCGTTACTATCCCGCTCCACCGTCTCATGGGCCGCAGTAGTAGCTATAGTTTCTTTCGCCGCAGGCAATATAGTATCTGTGTCGGGAGGCGTGGGCTCTTCTGTTGTCGGTTTTGCTGCCTTTGGTCTCGCGTCTGTCGTAGAAGTATCTCTGGCTGGGCGCACAGTTGGCCTGGCCCTAGCCATCTGAGGTATAAAATAGAACAGGTTCTCTCTTGAAAATAATGTAAACGCCCTGTAAGTATCAGACATGCCTCTTTCGTTCTGGACCTCAATGTATGCGTCTTTTCTTTGTTTATTCATGCTCCCTTTAATAAATGTCAGATAACCATATTCTCTATGCCAGAGACAGACTTTATTTTTCACCAGTTTTATGCTCTTGCGGTTGTCATCCGTAATGGCTATCCAGTCGGGTTTCGGCAAATCTCCGCTTGTCGTTGCCGTGGCGGTCCTAGCCGCTTCCACGAGATCTTTTTCACCCTGTCTGAGTGCCGCTGAAATAGGCTTTCTGATATCGTAAAACTCATGGCCGATATTATGCATAGCTTCTGCGGCGGCCCTGCCAAGTCTCATGTCACCGTCTTTCCATGCTTCCATTAAAATATCGACTGTACTTTCTGCGGGAGGCTCTATCCTGCCCAGTGCATTTACGGCATATGTTCTGGATATCTCTTTACCGGCTCCCCGGTTATTTCTAAATAGATCCGTCAAAACAGGAACAGCTTCTTCGCCGATATCACGAAGTGCCGCTGTGTATGTTAATATAGTTATGCGATTGTCTCTATAAGCACTTTTTAAAACAGGGATTGCCCGCTTTGCCGCAGGGGGGCCTATCTGGCCGATCGCCATCGCCGCGGTCTGCCGCACATCTCCAGTGCCATATTTAAGTAACGTTATTAATTTGCCTAAAGCCTTTTCTACCAAAAGAGGTTGAACTGACGCCGGCAGAGGGCCCAGGTCACATAGTGCTTTTGCTGTGGCTATGCGCGGGTCCCTGCCCAGGTATCTTCTTGGCATTGGTATGGGCAGCTTTACATTCAAATCCCGCACCAGAGATTTTACTCTTTCGGTAATCGCTTCGATTTGTTTTTTGCTATATCTTACAGCAGCCGCCTTCACAAGAAAAGGATCTCTTCCTTCATCGACTGCGTTTTTGTAGGTTGCATACCGTTGGCGCAAATCTTTAATTGCTCTGTGATATGATTGCATGGACATTTTTCCGGTGCACCCTAAACGCGCGCCTATTTCTTCAAACGTTAGAGGTTCACCGCCAATACCCGCGCGAAGCTCTATGGTCATTATCTCCTGCGCAGAAAGCTCAGAGAGTAATTCCGGCAATACCCCCCGCGGTACATCACTGATGTCAAATTCTTCATTAAATGATGTTGCCGTGGCGGTCCTGGCCGCGCCCGTTTCAAATACTGTGGCGGCGCTCGGTCCTGGGATGTATTCTTTTATGTTCGTTATTATCTCGTTTATCTTTCTACTTGTCATTCTTACCAACTGCAAGGTTGGCATGTCTCCGTGCTGTTTTGAGAGCTCTTCTCTCATATAGCGCCGGAATTCATCGGATCTTATGTATTTTTCCACTTGCTGCCGCGCTTCCTGCATCTTGTCTTCCTCTACCCATATCACTATAGCCCCGCCAAAGCCGGCTCCGTGCATACACGCGCCCAATACAATATCCACAAACCTATCGCCGTTTATATGTTCGCATATAGCGTCTATGGTGCGTGTTGTGTTCCTGTTGTCATCCCTGAGACTCTCAAAGGCCTCCTTCTGTATCCTGCCGAAGTCTTTCAGGGCTTCGTGGTAGGTCCATTCATATGTAGACCAGGCGGCAGCATCACCGACATGGTGGTATTCACTTGCCGCGTTCCTGAGATGCTGTACGGATTTTAAGAATTGTGTCTGTCCCTTTATGGTATGGCGCATAGTACCCTGCAGGTT
>CAZKWI010000015.1:24656-29322 GCA_964556455.1 uncultured Planctomycetia bacterium
CCATTTTTGTTCATTGTTTGTATATGTAGTGTCCTTAGCGTCTCTTGTCGTCTTCGTAAATATGAAAAATGCCAATCTTCCCAATTCATGCTTGATCGCCTCTGTTCCCTCATGTCTACTTATGGCTAATAAAACAGAACTGATGTATTCATTAAGACGGCTTCCTTCGACGCCAGTAAAATCTTTCTCAACGCCCTTTATCAGGTTCCTTATAGCTGTCCCTGTATTCTCTGCTGTAAGGCCTCCTAGCTCCATAATATCTTTATATAAACAATCGCTCAATTTTTCGATAAGTCCCGGCTTATCCGCCTCGACCGGCAGTTGTTCTATAAGGTTCATGAGTTCGTGTTCCGAGATACTCAACCCTATCCTCTGTAACTCTTCAAGTGATACAAAGAACGGCTTTAAAAAGAACGGGAACGCACCCCGATGCTCCGGCTTCAATCTTATGCCTTTCGCGTTATCAGTATAATATGTATCTATAACACCCTGCACTGATCCGGGGGCATTTATTCTGTCAAAGAAATCTTTGTGCTTTTCCATTAATATATGCGATAGTAAGTAGGTAGCCATCATGCCTTCATCGACCCTGAGGCCGAATTCCAGCTGTACTCTGGCGCTCTTTATCCCGGTATCTACTATTAATGCCCTGAGTTTCGGAGGCAATTCTACAAGTTCCGCCTCATAGACCATGTTGTCATCCGAGTCAACCATGGGCACGCAGCCCATTATCTGCCCGTATGTCTTGCCGGGCTCGGCACCCTCAAGCCAGCCGCGCATGGCGCCGAAGGGGTCCTGCGCCCCGCACGGGAATCCTAAGGCGTGTTCGGCCGCTTTGCAGGCTTCCGTAACCTGCGAAGCGGTAAGGTCTACATCTATAAGACGTAAAAATGCTATAGAGCTCGCCACATCTAACGCTGCTGAAGATGAAAGCCCTATAGCTATCGGCAACGCCTGGTACTCAGCCCTTCCGTCCACGAGTATGTTCAAACCGGGGTGTGCTATATCATTCTGTTTTGTCAGGAAACGGAGGGTGTATGCAATATACCTGTACCATTCATCACCATACAATGCCTCCTTGGGTATACTCTCGGTCTGCAGTTTTTGAGGAGAATATAAAGCCCCCCTGAAATCGTCGTCCATATTCTGGATAGATACCGTAGTATCAGAGGCGTTCAGTGCCATCACTACGAGTGTATCTAAAAGCGTGGGGGCATTCGCTACCCTGCCGTAGTGCATATCGGAATAGACGGATGGGAAGAATATCCTCCCGCCGCTGCGCGCTACCACCACGTCCGTGGTATCAGGGTGGAGCTCTTTGAATTTACGAAGGGCGGTAAGGTATCTTTGCCGGGCCACTTCATAATAAGGATGCTTCCCGTCTTCGAAATCTATCTCCTGCTCGCCGTATATGCTTTTTAATATTCCGATCGCCCATTCGCCTTCCAGTGAGCGCGGGCAGTCGAGGTCGGTTATAAGTGTATCTATATTACCAAAAAGGCTGTCCGGCATTACAGTGACCTCCGTAAAACCGGGTCGGACAAGGAGCTTACTTCCCTTATCAACATAGGAAGCAAAATTTATAGCTACCAGCGCGTCTCTTAGCTCATTCGGGAACATGTAGTCCGCGTCCCATGGCAGCTCGACTATCGTTGAGTCAGGTATGTCAAGATCGGGCAAGGCTCTTTTGATCAGCCTCTTCCAGTGCGCGGACTGGAGCTTTTTTGAAGTGGATGGGGTCTCGACAACGGCGTCTTTGTCGGTCTTCTTAATAGAACTGAATACATCGTCCCCGTCGTAACCCAATAGTGCGCCATAACGTCTTTTGTTGCCGCTTGAGCGCTCGAACTTAAAGACCCTGTGCTCTGTTCCGGCCTCATCGTCGTCTTTCTTATTCCTGTCTACCCTGTACTTGGACGGCTCGGAACCCGACAGGCTCCTTATGGTAACCAATCTCAAGCTGGGGTCACCGTACGGGCATGCATCGACTTCATCTACGGTTCCGTAATCCACTGATTCCTGCCTTCCGTTGGCTTCTATAACATTGCCCAATCTATCCAGGTATTTACTGTCGGTTTCGCTCCATTGTGTCTTCTTTATAAGCGCCAATGATATATGGGCCCTTCCTTCTCTTTCAAGTTCGATATCGCGGCTTAAGGCATGAGCGCCTATGAATTCTCTGTCGCCTATCGGGTTTAGGAGATTGTCTACGTTCATATAGTGTGAATATTCAACCCCAAAACCTTCGAGCCATTCAACAACCTCGGCTCTCTCTGTAAATCCGCTTTTGGCATCGGACCATACAAGCCCCCCTGCGTGTTCGTCCGGGTTTAATACATAATCGAATGCATCACCATGGCCTGCCCCGCCCATCTTAACCCTGTCTTTACTCTTAAGAAATGCCTTGCGGTCGGCCTCTTTCGAAACGGGAAGTTCTTTTTGCCTGGCAATAATGACCCTCTCTTTTACGCCTTCCCATTCCTTGGGACTCTCAGAAAATATTCTATTAAAGAATTTTATCGTCTCTTCCTCGGTCTGGTCACTGACCACGAAGACCATAGGATACATCTTCTTATGGCCGTGTGCCCTGGCGGCCGCCTGCATCTTGCGCAGAAGTTCCAGATATAGCGGCCCGTTACTAAGGGGTGTTGCGGGGAAGAGCCCTTTGGGCTGATCATAGTAGCCTTTAAGGCCTGATCCCTTTCCTCCTGCCACAACAATTCCGGAGTATTTCGCCTTCTCTTCATTTGCGCCCCATCTTAAGACCTCGTCGCCTTTTTTAGTCATTTCAGAGGTTTTCTCATCCAGAGGAGCGGGCTTCCAGCCTTCTATATTCGGTATGTCTTTCTCACCACGCACTACAAGTCTATCGCGCAGCTCATTCATTTCATTCCAATCTGTCTTTAAAATATCATTCAGCAGGTTCCTCTTACCGGTCGCGCTGAGCTCATTCCAGTATTTGAACAAATCCCCTTCCCCATGCTCGAAAGTGCTCCTTACCGCATCCTCTGCGCCCATAGTTGATACAAGCGCGTCACTCAAGATATCTTCCAGGGTAGGCGCACTACTGCCAGCTGTAGAAGTGCGTGCGGTTGTTTCGGTCTTAAGCTTTGCCAGCATCTGACTTCTTTCTGCGAGCCTTCCAGCTCGGTCTTCTGTTGTGGAAGTCCTTGCCGGTCTGGCGTCTTCAGTCCGTAGTTTTTCCAAGAGACCATCCAGCATACCTTCCAGGGAGTCTGTTGAGATGTATGTTCTGTCATCAAGCTGGTTTTGTGTTATTACTTTGTTTTTGAGGTCTTCGGCTTGCTTTTGTCTGTGGGCTCTGAGCCATACGGTCTTTACCCTTCTGAGGTCATGTTCATCTTGTTTAGCGTCTATGAGGCATTTGTATATGCCTTTTCTGAGCCACTTCTTGGTCTCTTCTTCGGTGTAAACTCCTTTGTTCTGTATGAAGTGGGAGTATGTGGCTATGTGGTAGTCTCCTTTTTGGAGAAGTTCTTTATAGGGGGTTATTTTCTTGGTAAGAATAGCTACATAAGGCCTTTTGGGGGAGTCTTTGTCGAATTTGGGTAATAGTACTACGTAGGATGTTTTATTGTTCTTTAGGACTTCAGTCATACCTTTTGTATGGAAGCCTCCTGTTACAAGGGCGGCTACATTCTGGTCCTTTTGTCTCATCTTTTCAATGGTGTTATTTATGAGGGCTTTGTCTCTTTGGAGGGCTAATTGATAGAAGTCTATGGCTTCGTTCAGGGATAAAAAGAGCCTGCTAAGGTCTAATTCCGTATATCTACCATTCATTTTATTCAGAAACTCTGTGAACTTAGCTGGATTAAATGAGTCTATGTTATCTAAGAGATACTCTAGTCTTCCGTTTGTGAGGGAGATACTGAATAAGTCTTTTAAGATAAGGGCTTCTTTCTGGAGGTGGTTTAGGGTTCTCTGATCAAGTGTTGTGAATAGGCTTTCTTTTATCTTTTCTTCAAAGAGCTCCATCTCACTGAATAGTGATTGGATGTCTATGGTTTCATAGAGTCTTACATACTCAGCGTATTTTATGAGGTTTCGGTAAGAGTCTTTGTTCTCGATATTACTTGATAGCTCTAAAAGATACGTATGGAACTGGTGGTTGGATATCTTATGCATCTTGTATTGGAGGCTCTTTAGGACAAGTACTTCCAGGTCTTCTTTGGGGAGGGTCTTTTTAAGTGAATGGACTAATAGATCGCGTTCTTTATTGGCCTTCTTGAAGTCTATAGTGGCTTCTATTTCAATGGATTTAGAGAGCTTTGAAAGATTCGGGTATTTTGATACGTTCCTGTTCTTTCCTATCTCTTCCCAGTATTCCTTGAACTCTATATTACCGTCTTTGTAGTCAGAACTTGTCTTAATAAGCTCTTGGACTTCTTCTGGGTATATCCTCTCAGCTATTCCTTCAAGCTTATCTATGAGTGAGTCCACTATAGCAATATTTTCCTGCTTTGTGGCTATATTGGCTCTGAATGATTCCAGGTGGTCTCTGTATAGCTTGTTATCTTCTATGCCGTAGAGCTGGACTTCCTTATCCCCTACTATGCTGAAGAACTCCCCTGCTGATAGCTCGCCTTCGGTCATGAGGTAGTCTGCTGTGGATTTACGTATCTCTTCTATGGGGAAGGTCCTGAAT
>CAZKWI010000016.1:0-29264 GCA_964556455.1 uncultured Planctomycetia bacterium
GCGGGAATGACATGGTTTTGAGCTTGTCTCCGCGTAAAACATTATACATCACCCATCTCATTTCTCTATTTGACATCCGGCCTGCGCTCTGTTATAATCTAATTTCATAATAATAACTATATTTATGAGGCATAAGCGCATGTATGCCGGAGGTGAGAAATGCCAGAACAGACTCTTGTACTTATAAAGCCGGACGGGCTTAAGAAATCGCTGACAGGCAATGTTCTAACGAGACTTTCCGAGACCAAGCTGGACATCGTCGCTGCAAGGATAGTAAAGGTATCGCAAAAGCTTGCAGAGGCGCACTATTACCGCATGAAAGACAAGCCCTTTTTCAACGAACTCATTAAATATATAATGGGCGACTTTCATAAGAAGAAGGTAATGGCGATGGTATACTGGGGGCCCAGGGCCATCTCAAAGGTCCGGGAGATATGCGGTTCCACGAATCCCGAAGAAGCCGATTCCGTGTCCATACGCGGGGCGTACGGCAGGATAACCACGAAGGGCGTTTATGAGAACGTAATCCATGCTTCAACAAATGCCGAAGACGCGGAACGCGAGATCAAGCTGTGGTTCGACCCTGAGGAGATAATTGTGGATGTGTACAAGACAAAGACCGTTCAGTCAAAGAAAGAGGCGAAGAGGGTATGGGCATGATACGGAGCATGACAGGATTCGGGAAGGCCGTAAAGAAATCAAAATACGGGATCGTAACGGTGGAGATGAGGGCGCTCAACCATAAATTTTTCGAGCTTTCAGCAAGACTCTCCAACGGGCTCACGGAATTCGAGGACAAGCTCAAAAAGATCATACACAGCAAGGTAAAGAGGGGAAAGGTCTATCTTAATATCGAACTGAACGGCCACAAGGAAAAACTCCCGAAAGTATCGATAGACAATGCTATGGCAGGGCACTACAATCAGCAGATCATGAAACTGAGAAGATCTCTGGGCTTAAAAGGCGACATAAAATTGGAGCACATTCTGACTTTGCCCGGGGTCATCACTTCCGACAACGCCAGGGCAGATTCAAACAGCCTTTTACCCAGCGTAAAGAAGACACTCCAGGACGCACTCGAGGATCTTTTAAGGGACAGGGAAAAAGAGGGCAGGGCGTTGAATAGGGACCTCTCGCGCAGGGTAAAGAGCATCCGCGGCAGCGTGAAGCATATTAACGAGCGTTCTGCGGTAAGCATAAACAGATACAAGATCCAGCTTACAAAGAGGATAAGAGAGCTCAGCGGCGCCAGGAATATAGATAAGGGGCGCCTTGCGCAGGAAGTGGCGATGTTCGCTAAGAATTGCGACATCTCCGAAGAGCTTACGAGGCTGAAGAGCCATCTTACAGGGTTTAAGGACTGCCTCAAGTCAGACGCAGAAGCCGGCAAGAAGCTGGATTTTATAGCGCAGGAACTGCACAGAGAAGCCAATACGATAGCTTCAAAGAGCTCAGATTTTAAGATATCCAAGAGCGTTATTCATATCAAAAGCGAGATAGAGAAGATACGGGAGCAAGTAAAAAACGTAGAATGACAAAATCCCGCACACGAAGAAAGGGGAGGATCTTTGTCTTGTCGTCGCCCAGCGGCGCGGGAAAGACGACCGTCTGTAAAAAGCTGAAAGAATGCCGGTTCAATATTAAATATTCGGTATCCGCCACCACCAGGAAGCCCCGCCCCGGCGAGAGGAGCGGCAGAGACTATATCTTTATGAGTGTGGCGGATTTCAGGCGCCATGTAAGAGAGAAGCGTTTCCTGGAATGGACCAATAATTTCGGCGACCTTTACGGCACGCCGAAGGGACCTGTCATAAGCGCCATCGGAAAAGGCAAGGATGTAATGCTCGCCATAGACGTAAAAGGCGCCATGCAGGTGAGGCGCATGCAGCGCGACGCAGTGCTCATATTCCTTGTCGCACCGAATTTTTCGCTGTTGAAAAACCGGCTTAAAAAAAGAAACACCGAGGACAAAAGATCTCTCGGCGTGCGGCTTAAGACCGCTAAACAGGAACTGACCTATCGCAAGAAATACGACTATGTAATAGTGAACGACAGCCTGGCGAACGCTGTTAACAGGCTCAAAACTATAATAACGGCGGAAAGGCACAGGGTAAAAAGATAGCATGAGTAATATACCCATGGAAGAATTACTGAACAAGACAGATAGCATATTTAAGCTGGTAATACTTGCTTCAAAGAGGGCGGTCGAGCTCAACTCAGGCGCCGTTAAGCTGATAGAGGCGAGCCCGCATCTGAAGCTATCCACATTGGCCCTGGAGGAGATAAGGCAGGGCAAGGTGAAGCTGAAAAAAGAAGAAGAAAAGAAGAAAAAGAAGAAATAGGACCGGCAGAATGGCAAAGGCCAAAGAGATACTACTTGGCGTCACAGGCAGTATTGCCGCCTATAAGGCGTGCGATATCACAAACCGCCTCAGGGAGCATAAATATAACGTGACCGTTGTGATGACGGAGGAGGCAAGGCATTTCATCAGCCCCCTTACGCTGCAGTCATTATCGGGCAACAAGGTCGTGACCGAGATGTTCGCCATACCCGATAATTACGATCCGCTGCATACGTCCCTTGCCGACAAGGCCGATCTAGTACTCGTAGCGCCGACCACAGCGAACCTGCTGGGCAAGATAGCCGGCGGCATATGCGACGATATCTTAAGCTGCGTAATAATGGCCACGAAGGCGCCCGTGCTCTTTGCGCCGGCTATGAACGACAAGATGTACAACCATAACTCGGTAAAGGATAACATAGCAAAACTTAAGAAATGGGGTTACAGTTTTATCGGACCGAAAAAAGGCCATCTGGCCTGCGGATACAGCGGAATAGGCCATATATCGGATACAACCGCCATAGTGGAAGAGGCGAGGAGGCTTATAAAATGAGCCGCCAGCCAAAGAGGATGTCAAACGTGACCGTCACGGCCGGCCCCACTCTCGAGAAGCTGGATGACGTGCGGTATATAAGCAATTTCTCGACGGGAAAGATGGGCTACGAGATAGCCGCGGCAGCACTGAAGAGAGGATATAATGTTACGCTCATAAGCGGCCCCACGGCCCTCGCTGCTCCAAAAGGGGCGCGTATCGTGGAAACAATGAGCACGAAAGATATGCTGAAGGCCGTAGAGAGGAGCCTCAAAGGCTCAGACTGCCTTATTATGACGAGCGCTGTATGTGACTGGCGGCCTGAGAAGAAAGTGCGCGGGAAGATAAAGAAGACGGAGAAAGATATGTCTCTGCGTCTGGTCAGGACGCCGGACATACTCGGCACAGTTTCAAAGCGTTCTAACGACAGGGTCTTGGTGGGTTTTGCGCTCGAGTCCGGCGGTCTTTTAAAGAACGCCGAAAAGAAACTGAAAGAAAAGGATCTAGATCTTATAGTGGCGAACAGTGTAGGAAAAGGCACCGCACCTTTCGGCTCCGGCAAGACGAGCGTTACTATCATCGACAAACATGGCGAAAAAGAGAGCCACCGCGGCGTAACCAAAGGCAAGGCAGCCGGCAGGATATTGGACAAAGCAGAGAAGGCATGGCGAGAAAAGGCATAACGGTCCTGGAGCTTTTAGTAGTCGTTGCCGTTGTAAGCGCGATAGTTCTTTCTCTTGCACCGCTTATAAGGTCTACAAGAGAGCAGGCGCGCAGGAACCTGTGCGCGGACAACTTAAGGGGTATTGTGATAGCGTTACACGAATATGCGGGTAAGAACGATATGGAGTTCCCGGATGATCTCTCGGACCTCTACCCGAAATATATACAGGATGTTAATCTTTTTATCTGCCCGAGCGATATAGACTCCGGCGATATAGCGCAGGACGGCTCGGATATAGATTTTACCACAAGTTATTTATACGCAAGAGGTTACGACGAGAAAGATTCGCTGGACGCGATACTGGTCTGTGACAAAAATGACATTTTCGGCAAGGACACAAACCACCGCGGAGAAGGCGGCAACGTCGCCTATCTGAGCGGCGAGGTGAAGTGGGTGACCACCCGCGATTGGGTGAACCCTGTCGATAAAGAGTGATGGGCGGTTGGCGCAGTTGGTTAGCGCGTTAGCTTGACATGCTAAAGGTCACTGGTTCGAGCCCAGTACCGCCCACCATTATTTTTATTAAGGAGTTTAGTAGGGATTTAAATGAAAAGAGGACAAATAGAAAAGACTGTATTGAAAAAACTGTATTATGATAACAAGCTATCCATGATGGATATAGCAAAAAAATTAGATAAAACTTTCCCAACTATAGTTTATTGGATGGGAAAATACAATTTTCCTCGACGCTCAAATAGTGACAGCACATATTTTAAACAAAACCCAAAAGGCGACCCATTTAATATCAAGACAGACCTTGATGATATAGAGAAAGATCTTTTATTAACCGGATTAATGTTATATTGGGCCGAGGGCAATAAAGCCATGAAGGGGTCAATGCAGCTTGCAAACCTCGACCATAGAATGTTGCAGGTTTTTATAAAATTCTTACGCGAAATCTGTAGAGTACATGAGGAAAGGCTGAGATTATACGTCAGAGTATATAAAAGATTTAGTAAAAGAGAAGCCAAGGAATACTGGGTAAATAAATTACAGCTGCCGCCGGAGCAAGTTTTTGTATATCCACACACAGACGCCAGGAGCAAGAAGCACAAGCAATGGTCCAAATACGGAATCGCGACCTTACAAATGCACAATTTAAAACTTCGCGAATGGTTAGATGAAGCAATAGAAAAGAACTTAGACCGGTTTTTAAATAGTCAAAATAATTTTTTAGAGCAAAATAACGGCGCCGGGATGGCGGAACTGGAATACGCTGTGGCCTTAAAAGTCACTGGATCCTAGATCCATGCCGGTTCGACCCCGGCTCCCGGCACCAGGGTATAAACATGGCGACGTACCCAAGTGGACTAAGGGAGGGGTCTGCAAAACCCCGATTCATCGGTTCGAATCCGATCGTCGCCTCCACTTTTGTGCTGTGCGCAAAAGTGTCCCGAGAATGCGACCGAAGGGAGCATTCGAGGGGCAAGGACGACAAAGGAGCAGCGTAACACATGAACCTCGAAGCATTACGACATAGCGCATCACACATAATGGCCGACGCGGTGCAGTCGCTGTACCCGGGCACCAAACTGGGCATAGGCCCTGCCATAGATAACGGCTTCTATTATGACTTTGACAGAAAAGAACCTTTTACGCCTGATGATCTGGCCAAAATAGAGAAGAAAATGGAGGCCATCATAAAGGCCGACGAGCCTTTTAAGAAAGAATCCATATCAAAAAAAGAGGCGCAGAAGGTATTCAAGAAAGAGACCTACAAGCTCGAACTCATAAATGAGCTTAAAGATGACCAGATAAGCGTGTATAAGCACGGGAAGTTCGTAGACCTCTGTAAAGGCCCTCATATCGAGTCTACAGGTCAGGTGAAGGCATTTAAGTTGCTGAGCATAGCAGGCGCATACTGGAGAGGCAATGAGAACAACCCCATGCTGCAGAGAATATACGGGACCGCATTCGCGACAGATAAAGATCTCCGGAAACACCTCAAGCTACTGGAAGAAGCGAAAAAACGCGACCACAGAAAACTCGGAAAAGAGCTGGGATATTTCACTATCCAGGACGAGATCGGGGCGGGGCTGGTGTTATACCACCCGAAAGGAGCAATTTTACGAACAATAATAGAAGATTACATAAGAAAAGAGCACGTGAAACGCGGCTATCAGCCTGTCATAGGACCGCATATCCTGAAGAGTGACATATGGGTCCGCTCTGGCCACTACGATTACTACAAAGAGAATATGTACATCTTCAAGATCGAAAAGCAGGAATTCGCAATAAAGCCCATGAATTGTCCGGGGCATATGCTCGTATATAGATCGCGCATAAGAAGCTACCGCGACCTGCCGCTCAGGCTCTTTGAGCTCGGAACGGTGTACAGAAATGAAAAGTCCGGTGTTTTACACGGACTATTGAGGGTAAGGGGCTTTACACAGGATGATGCGCATATATTTTGCCTGAAAGAGCAGCTTGAAGGCGAGATAGTCAGTGTTATAAACTTCGTTTCAAACACGCTCAATGTCTTCGGTTTCGAAGGCTTCGAGGTCGAGATCTCGACGAGACCCCCAAAATCCATAGGCAACGACAAAGACTGGGACGACGCCACCGCCATTCTAAAGGGCGCGCTAGATAAGAAGGGCCTAAAATACCAGATAAACGAAGGCGAAGGCGCCTTCTACGGCCCCAAGATAGATATAAAACTGAAGGATGCGCTCGGCAGGTCATGGCAGTGCGCCACTGTGCAGTGCGATTTCGCGCTGCCGGAAAGATTTGACCTGACATTTACAGACAGAGAAGGCAACAAGGCCAGGCCTGTGATGATACACAGGGTTATACTCGGCAGCATAGAGCGCTTCATAGGTGCGCTCATGGAGCACTACGCAGGGGCGTTCCCGCTATGGCTGGCGCCGGAACAGGTCAGACTGATACCCATAACCTCAGCCCAGTCTGATTTCTCCAAAGAGACCGTTGAACGGCTGCGTGCATGCGACATAAGGGCGTCTATTGACGATAGGCTTGTGAAGATGCAGAAGAAGATCCGCGACGCGGAGATGGAAAAGGTCCCGTACATGGCTGTAGTAGGCGAACGAGAGGCTCAGGCGGACTCGGTCGCTCCAAGGTCTAAGAAATCAGGAGATCTCGGCGCGATGAAGATAGATGAATTTATAAAGAAATTAAAAGAAGAGACAGAAAAAAGGAGGTGATTTTTACGGGAAGGAAACCACGAATAAACATAAACGGCAGGATCAGGGCAAGCCAGGTAAGACTGGTAGGTGCCGACGGAAAGCAGCTGGGAGTCGTGCCTTTAGCCAAGGCGCTCACGGAAGCGCAGGCAGCAGAGCTGGATCTGGTGGAAGTGGCTGCGAATGTCACCCCGCCTGTTTGCAAGATCATGGACTACAGCAGGTTCAAATACGAACAGGAGAAGAGGGACAGGGAACAGAAGAAGAGGCAGCATATAGTCCACATAAAAGAGATAAAGATGAGCTCTAAGATCCAGGAGCATGATTACCAGACAAAGCTCAAACACCTGCGCAAGTTCCTCGAGCGCAGGGACAGGGCCAAGGTCACGATGTTCTTCCGCGGCCGCGAGATGGCGCACCAGGATATTGGCAGGAACATACTGGACAGGCTTGTAAAGGACCTGGCCGATGTAGGTGAACCGGAAGGCCATGTAAAGAAGGAAGGCAAGCTTCTCCTGATGAAATTCCGGCCACTAAAATAAAATAGATAGCGATAACGGAGGAAGTAATGCCAAAGTTAAAGACCAGAAAGGCTGTCGCCAAGCGCTTCAAACTCACAAAGCGGGGCAAGGTCAAGAGATCCAGGGCCTTCGGCAGCCATATTAAAACGAAAAAGAGCCCCAAGAGAAAAAGGTTCTTGCGAAACAAGGACCTTGTATCAAACGCTGATAGGCACAAAATAAAGAGACAGATGCCTTATTGGTAACGAAGACCTGCACTTAGATATGGAGGTATGAAATGACACGCGTAAAACACGCGCCGGCTTCCCTGCGGAGGCGTAAGAAGGTTATGAAGCGCGCCAAAGGACAATTCGGCGCCAGGAGTAAACTGTACAGGACGGCCAGGGAATCCGTTAACAAGGGTATGGCCTATGCCACCAGGGACAGAAGGAACCGCAAGAGAGAGTTCAGGGCCCTCTGGATAACCAGAATAACCGCTGCATGCAAAGCCAGAGGCGTATCCTACAGCAAGTTCATGGGCGGGCTACTGAAGAGTAAAGTGGCCATCAACCGTAAGATACTCGCGGATATCGCACTGCGGGACAAGAAAGCGTTCAGTAAATTAGCCGAGCTCGCAAAGAGGTAAATATAATGGTGAGGCGTAGGTTAAAGCCGCAGCACATTATTATATACAGTTTTCTGGGGGCTATAATGGCGGGGACTATCCTCCTGAGCCTGCCTTTCGCAACGCAGGCAGGGGACAAGGTCGCCCTTATAGACAGGCTGTTCACGGCGACGAGTGCGACCTGTGTGACAGGGCTTGTGGTGAAGGATACGGCCACATGGACGCGTTTCGGGCAGACGGTCATAATGGTGCTTTTTCAGATGGGCGGACTAGGGATAATGACCTTCTCCACATTATTTGCCATTATCCTCGGAAGAAGGATCACGATAAAGGAGAATCTTGCTCTTGCAGGCACGCTCGGCCGGCAGGGCCCCAAGAGCGTAACCAGCCTTATCCGTCACATTATATCTATAGTGCTGTTGTTCGAGGCGCTTGGCGCGGCTTCGCTCTTTTTGAGGTGGCGCGCCATGACGAACTGGCCCGCATCAAAGGTCCTGCATAACGCCGTCTTCCATTCTATATCTGCTTTTTGTAACGCGGGCTTCTCCCTCTTGAACGAGAGCTTCTCCGGTTTCAAGAGCGACATCATCATAAATGTGATCATGATGCTCCTGATATTCATCGGGGGCATAGGGTTCCTGGTCATACTGGATATATGGAATCTCAGGCTCAGGAAAAAAGACAGAAGGCCGTTTCTTTCCAGACTGTCCCTCCAGACAAAGATAGTCATTTCTGTGTCGCTCATACTTATAGTGGCCGGGGCGGCCGGGATCTATTTTTTAGAGAAGGACAATACCCTGCGTATCCTGGACACGAACGCCAAGGTCCTTGGGCCGCTCTTCCAGTCTATTACGGCTAGGACCGCGGGTTTTAATACACTGCCCATAAGGCGCTTTGCTCCGGCGACGCTCGTTCTGCTGGTCTTTTTGATGTTCATAGGCGCATCGCCGGGATCTACGGGGGGCGGCATAAAGACCTGCACCTTCGGGGTCCTTATAGCCACGGCTATCTCAATGATAAAGAACAGAGAAAGGGTATGGCTCTTCAAAAGGACCATACCAAAGACCGTAATAAGAAAAGCCCTTGTGATATTTATACTGGCCTTCACCTGGATATTCGCAGGCGCTTTCATATTGGCCATTACTGAGAGAGGCAATATCTACGGGGCAAACTATTATCTGAGGCTGATGTTCGAGACGGTCTCGGCGTTCGGCACGGTGGGCCTGAGCACCGGCATCACCCACATGCTGACAGACGCCGGGAAGCTGTTTATTATAATCACGATGTTCGTCGGCAGGCTGGGCCCGCTCACCATGGCGCTGGCCGTAGCGCTGCAGGAAGAGAAATTATTATATAATTATGCCGAAGAAAGGGTCATGGTCGGTTAACAGGGGAGGAATATAATGAGACAATTCGCTGTCATAGGTTTGGGGCGGTTCGGCTTCAGCGTTGCCAAGACGCTGAGCGAGAAAGGGCACCAGGTTCTGGGCATAGACATAGATGAGGACAGGGTACAGGACCTCTCCGAGATCGCCACACAGGCTATCTGTGCCGACGCCACGGACGAAAAAGCACTTAAGGCCATAGGACTCGACAATATAGACGTGGCGGTCATAGGAATGGGTGACAATAAAGAGGCCTCCATACTCACCACGCTCATATTGAAGGAGATGGGGATAAAGGACATAGTTGCAAAGGCGGTAAGCGAGGACCATAGGAAGGTCCTGCAGAGGGTCGGCGCGACAAAGGTGGTCGCCCCGGAAAAGGATATGGGCATAAGGGTGGCGAAGAGCCTCGTATCGCCTACGGTCATCGAGCACATAGAGCTCTCAGAAGATTCCAGCATAGCCGAGCTTATTACTCCGGCGGAATATATAAATAAAAAGCTGCATGATATCGATATAAGAAAAAGATACGGGCTCAATATAATCGCCATAAAGAAGAAGATGAAGATAGTGTCAAAGGACGGCGAGGTAAAAGAAGAGCAGAAGATAAATGTGTCCCCGGAGCCGGATGATACGATAAGGAAGGAAGATATACTTATCGTCGTAGGCACCAATGAACATATAGAGGAGTTCAAGAAGAGGCGTTAAGGCAGGACATGAGAAAAAGACTCAGCAAAATAGAACAAGACGCGCTCAGGGAGATAGAGGCGGCCGGGACAGGCGAGGAACTCGAGTCGCTGAGGGCGAAGTATATGGGGCGTAAAGGGCTCTTTACGGATTTTTTGCGATCAATGAAAGACGCCCCCAAAGAAGACCGGCCCATACTCGGCGCCAAAGCCAACGAACTCAAGATAAAACTGACAAGGCTTTTCGAGGAGAAGCTGCAGGCCCTGAGCCGCAAGGGGACCGACATAGAAAAGCCCGTCGATATTACCATGCCCGGCGCGGATGAGATGCGCCTGGGCCATATACACCCCATAACGAAGGTCATAAACGCCATAAACGAGATATTCATAGGCCTCGGCTTCAAGATAGCCGAGGGCCCTGAGATCGAAACGGAATATTATAATTTCGAGGCGCTCAATATCCCGCTTGAGCACCCGTCTAGGGATGTATTCGATACATTTTATGTGGAAGGCCCGAACCTGCTGCGCAGCCAGACCTCCACCGTGCAGATAAGGGTCATGGAAAAAGAGAAGCCGCCGCTGCAGGTCATAGCCCCGGGAAAGGTCTACAGGCCCGACGCTGTCGACGCGAGCCATCTTTTTATGTTCCACCAGGTGGAGGGCTTTATGGTGGATAAGAACATAAAGTTTTCGGACCTTAAGGGCACCCTTTCGCTTTTTGCCAGGCAGATGTTCGGCGAAAAGACGAAGATAAGGTTCCGCCCGCACTTCTTCCCGTTCACGGAGCCGAGCGCGGAAGTGGACGTCTCCTGCATAATATGCGGCGGAAAGGGCTGCCGGGTCTGCAGTTATAAAGGGTGGCTTGAGATACTGGGCGCCGGCATGATAAACCCCAAAGTATTCAAAGCGGTAGGCTATGACCCGGAGAAGTGGAGCGGTTACGCTTTCGGCATGGGGGTCGAGAGGATCGCGATGCTCAAGTACGGGATAAACGATATAAGGCTCTTCTTCGAGAACGACATCAGATTCTTAAAGCAGTTTTAACTACTGTCATTCCCGCGCAAGCGGGAATCTACATCCATGGATGCCCGCTTGCGCGGGAATGACAAAGGAAATAATGAAGATACCATACAGCTGGCTGAAAGACCATGTTGACGTCGGAGGGATGAACCCAGAATCGGTGGCGGACAAACTCACCATCGCAGGTCTCGAGGTCGTTTTGATAGAAAAGGTCTCCGGGGACTCGATATTTGACATAGAGGTGACCCCGAACAGGCCCGACTGTCTGAGCGTTATAGGCATAGCCCGTGAGGCTGCTGCGGCGTTAAAGAAGAACCTCAAATACCCCGTTATAAAACCGCCAAAGGCAAAGCTGAAAGATAAGACGTCGATAGAGATCAAGGACAAAGAGCTTTGCCCGCGCTATACCGGCAGGATAATAAAGGGTGTAAAAGTAGGCCCTTCACCTGACTGGCTCACCGGAAAGATAGGCCTCATGGACTTAAGGCCTGTGAATAACATCGTAGATATAACCAACTACTGTCTCTTTACCATGGGGCAGCCGACGCATGCCTTCGATTACGACAAACTGAAAGGCGGTATTACTGTCAGGCGCGCGCGAAAAGGCGAGGAGATAGTGACAATAGACGACAAAAAACGTGTCCTTGACGCGGATATGCTCGTTATCGCGGACGAGGAGAAGCCAGTGGCGCTTGCCGGCGTCATGGGATCAAAAGATACCGAGGTCACGGAAAAGACCACCAATATACTCTTCGAAAGCGCTTATTTTAACCCCATATCCATCCGGAGGACTTCGCGCAGGCTGGGGCTTATCTCGGAATCATCGTACAGGTTCGAGCGGTCCGTCGATAAAGGAGCGATCACAAGCGCCTCTGACATGGCCTGCGAGCTGATAACGAAGCTCTGCGGAGGCTCGGCCGGACCGCTTGCAGATGCCGGACAGAAGGACGCGAAAAACGTGAAGATCAGCCTGAGGGCAGGTAAGATGAAGAGCGTGCTGGGATTGAGTATATCCGCCCCGGCTATAAAGAAGATCCTGAAATCCCTGCAGCTTGAGGTCAAGGGGGCCGCAAAGAAGAAGCTCACAGTGCATGTGCCCAGTTTCAGACAGGACCTGAAGAACGAAGTCGACCTTATAGAGGAGGTTGTGCGCGTATACGGTTACGATAAGCTTCCGTCCACAATGCCTACCCCCGTAGGCCACCCTACCAGAATAGAGCGCTCGAGGAGATTGTGCAATATTGCCAGAGAGACACTGGCTTCCCTCGGCGGATGCGAAATAATAACGTACAGCCTGATATCAAAAGACGATCTGAAGTTCGTGGAGTGCCCCGGAAGCAGCGATATTGTGACCCTGAAGAACCCGCTCAGCATGGAACAGGAAGTGATGCGACCGACACTGATCCCCGGGTGCCTGCGCGCAGTTTCCTGGAACCTTAATAAGGGCACGAAAAGGATGAAGATATTCGAGATCGGGAAGGCCTACCTGAGATCACAGAAAGGCTTCAGCGAGGAAGAGAGCCTGTCAATAGCCTTTACAGGGGATGCCGCACGCGGCTGGCATGACAGGGAAGAGCCTCTGCTTTTTGACCTGAAAGGGATGCTTGAGGCGCTCTTCGAAAAATTCGGCATTATAGATAGGGTCAAGTTCAGGTCAGACGGGCTGCCGCCGGTCCTTACATCCGCAGGCGGCGCCATGGAGATCGAAGGTGAAACTATAGGTTATCTGGGCAAGGTAAAAAAGAAGACCCTGGACAATTTTGATATAAAGACGGATGTGGCCTTGGCAACCCTCTCCATGGAGAAGCTTTTCAGTTACATTAAGCCTGAAAAGAAATATCGCCCTATGCCAAAATTCCCGTCCGCCAAAAGGGACCTTTCTATAATGGTGGCGAAGAATGTCTCTCACCAGACAATAGTCTCTATCATAAAAGAGACAGGCGGGAGCCTTGTGGCCAATGTGGAGCTCTTCGACCAGTATCTCGGCGCCCAGATACCAAAAGGCTCCAAGGGGCTGGCGTATTCCATAGAGTACAGGGCAAATGACAGGACGCTGACCGACGAGGAAGTGAGCGGGCTGCACGGGAAGATAATGGACTCACTTGCCCGCCAACTGGACGCGAAGATAAGGTAGGTTTAGATCCCTCGCTTCGCTCCGGGTCTGACAATATTAAGCGAAGCTCGGGATAAATTCGCGCCTTCATAAGAAGAGAAATAAAAAAGATGGACTTACGAAAATCGTAGATTTTCGTAAGTCCAGCGCTCATTTAAAATCCCCGCAGTGCCGTATGAGACAGGTAAATATGACCCCGTTCGTATAAGTGGGTACCCTCTTACAAGGCTATAAGATAGCAATGCAAAGTTAGGTTCCCGGTGAAAAGGTGTTGGATCAATATTACAAGTCCATTACGAACACCGCAGGGAAAGAGCTGTTACTTTAAGTATATCATGTATTTGAGCAGGTTGCAAGATAATGAGCGTGATGCCTATGAATAAAAAAGGACTGGTACTATTATCCGGCGGGCTCGACAGCATACTGGCGTGCAAACTTCTGCTGGAGCAGGGCCTGGAGATCGAGGCTGTCAACTTTTCAACATGCTTCTGCACATGCACGAAGAAAGGCTGTAAGAACGAGGCCGTGAAGGTGTCGGAGAATCTCGGCATAAAGCTGAAGATCATAAACGTAACGCGCGATTACCTGGACCTTATACGCGAACCGAAACACGGCTATGGCCGCAACATGAACCCGTGCATAGACTGTCGCATATTCATGTTTAAAAAAGCGAGATCATATATGGAAGAGATAGGGGCCTCTTTTATAGCGACGGGAGAGGTCTTGGGCGAGCGCCCGATGTCCCAGCGGATGGATGCCATGCGCCTTATAGAGAAAGAATCCGGGCTTAAAGGTCTCGTGGTCAGGCCGCTCTGCGCGAAACTGATGGAGCCTACCCTGCCTGAGAAAGAAGGCATAGTAGACAGGGAGAGACTCCTGGATATAAGCGGCAGGTCAAGAAAGCCGCAGATGAACCTTGCCAGGGAATATAATATCACGGACTACCCGTGCCCCGCCGGCGGATGTCTGCTTACCGAGCCGGGCTTTTCGCGGAAGATGAAGGACCTCCTGGCACACGAGGCGTTCAGCTTTGAGAATATACTGCTTCTTAAGGTAGGGCGCCACTTCAGGCTGACCCCGAAGCTAAAATTCATAGTCGGCCGCGACGAGAACGAGAATAAGAGATTGCTGAATATGGCTGCTGACGGCGACACGCTCTTCGATGTAAAAGACCACCCGAGCCCGATAGGCCTGATGCGGGGCGAAGGCGAAGCCAACGGTACCCTGGAAACCTCAGCGGCTATAATAACGAGGTACTCGGACCTTAAAGAAGAAGAGGCTGCGGTCGTCTACTGGAAGCACCCGCAGGGCACAAAAGGCCAGGTAGCAGCGTCCCCCGGGACCGAAGGAATGCTGAATAAACTGCGCATATAGCAAGGCCGCAGAGGGTGCC
Source organism: uncultured Planctomycetia bacterium (assembly GCA_964556455.1). Taxonomy (GTDB): domain Bacteria; phylum Omnitrophota; class Gorgyraeia; order JABMRJ01; family JABMRJ01; genus CAZKWI01. The sequence goes on from CAZKWI010000016.1 coordinate 14,461, forward strand.
GGTTGGCCTTGATTATATATGCAAATTATGTTAATATAATATGGTCGAACAAGCGATAGTCACAGCGTTGGAGAAAGAGAAGATCATTGTCAGCATGAAGCGCCGGTCTGCCTGCGGGAGTTGCAGGGCGTGCGGCATGACGGAGTCCGGGGAGATGACTCTCAAGCTGGAGAATACCGTAGGTGCACGAAAAGGCGACACCGTCGAGATAGAGTTGAACGACAACCTTATCCTGAAAGGCGCTTTTATTATATATATTATACCGTTAGCAGGGTTGATGGCAGGCCTTGCTATAGGTGGTCTTGTTATCTCACGGTACCTTGAGCTGCCGACCGAAGCAGTAAGTGCTTCTTCGGGCATTCTTTTTATGGCAGCAGCAGCTATAGCCGCGCGAAAGCATAATGAGGCCAATAAAGCAAATTACAGGCCCAGGATAAGGGGCAAGGTCCTTAAGCAAAGGGGGTAGCGCATGGGAAAGCGCTGGATAACGATAATCCTTATCATCATTACCACCTTCTTTTTGGTATTCGGCAGGAGCGGATCCGGCGCTGCCAAGGAAGACAGGCACTGGTATATGAAGATACTAGGCAAGCTGGATGAGGTCGTAAAAAATCAGCAGACGATAATATCAGAAACGAGGGGTCTGAAAGAAGCAATGTCGGTTTTGAACAGGGCATTAGAGAAAACCGTTAGACCTGCACAGAAGACTTCAAACATAATCGGGACGCCAAGTAGATGATCATAACCAGGCAAAAAGAATTAAAGAACATATTAAAGAATATCGGGGACGAAAAGAAGATCTTTATCGTCGGGTGCGGGGAATGCTCCACCACCTGCGAGACCGGCGGCGAAAAAGACGTCCTGCGTATAAAGGAGATGCTGGAGAAAGAGGGCAAAACGGTCACGGGATGGGTTGTTCCAAAGGCCCCGTGCGTTGCCAGCCAGGTAAAGATCTCACTGGTAAAAAATAAGAAGGCGATGATGGAGGCGGACTCCATACTGGCCCTTACATGCGGGCTGGGCGCCCAGTCTATAATGGAAAACGACAGGTCCCAGAAGAATGTGCACATAGGCTGTGACACGCTCTTTATGGGTGAAGTGGACCCGGGCGGAACACTGCTTGAGCGGTGCTCCGCATGCGGTGATTGTGTACTAGAGGAAACAGGAGGTATGTGCGCTGTAACACGATGCCCTAAGGGGCTGCTTGACGGGCCGTGCGGCGGCACAGACAAGGGGAAATGCGAGGTTGACAAGGACAGGGATTGTATCTGGACCTTGATATATAATACACTGAAAGCGAGAAAAAGGCTCCATTTGCTGAAAGAGATACACGTTCCCAAGGACTACTCCAAGATGTCCAAACCTCGCCAATTAGTACCCCCTTCTATAGCGTCAAAGCAGAGCGGCCCCTCTCGATCCGCGTAAGCGGAACAAATCTCAAGAGAGAAGAAGATGAAGAGAATCTATCTGGACCATAATGCTACCACACCCGCATATCCCGAAGTGGTAAAGGCGATGCAGTCTTACCACGCCGAGCTTTACGGCAACGCCTCCAGCATACACCAGCATGGCAGGGAGGCGAGGAAGGCGGTTGATGAAGCAAGGGCGAACATGGCCAGGCTCATCAACGCTAAATCACCCGACGAGATAGTCTTTACGAGCGGTGGGACCGAATCCGATAATTTAGCTGTAAGAGGCGTTGCGCATGCGCTCAGGGACAAGGGGAACCATATCATAACTTCGTCCATAGAGCACCACGCCGTGCACAATACCTGTAAGTTCCTGGGAAAGAACGGGTATGATGTCACCTACCTGCCTGTTGACAGGACCGGCATAGTGAACCTCAACGCGCTTAAAGACGCCTTTACGAATAAGACGATACTCGTAACGGTGATGTACGCCAATAACGAAGTGGGCACGATAGAGCCGTTAAAAGAGATCGCTGAGATGGCGAGGAAAAAGGGCGTCTGCATACATACCGACGCTGTCCAGGCGGTCGGGAAGATCCCCGTAGATGTAAGAGGACTCAAGGTGGACCTCCTCTCTTTCTCCGGGCATAAATTCTACGGCCCAAAGGGGGTGGGCGGGCTGTATATAAAGAAAGGCACCTGGATAACGCCCATGCAGACCGGAGGCTACCACGAAAAGAACAAGAGAGCCGGCACAGAGAACGTTCCCGCGATAGCAGGCCTGGGAAAAGCCGCGGAGCTCGCTCTTAAGAATATGCAGGAAGAAGCGAAGAAGGTCGTTGCATTAAGGGACAGGCTCCATAGCGGAATAGAAAAAAGCATAAAAGACGTGAAACTCAACGGCCACCGCGCGCAAAGGCTGCCGAATACATGCAACTTGAGCTTCGAATATCTGGAAGGAGAATCTATCATACTCAACCTCGATATGGAGGGTGTAAGTGTGTCAACGGGCTCTGCCTGCACCTCCGGCAGCCTCGAACCGTCGCACGTACTTACATCTATGGGGATCCCGGCCCAGACAGCCCAGGGGTCCATAAGATTCTCCCTTGGGAGGATAAATACAAAAGAGGAAATAGACCATGTGTTAAAGATACTGCCGCCTATCATAGAGCGCTTGCGCAAGATGTCGCCCCTGTCAGCGGCTGAATGAGAGGATACGTATGGAAGGACAATACTCGGAAAAGGTAATGGAGCACTTCAGGAATCCCCGCAACGTCGGCGAGATAAAAGACGCCAGCGGCATAGGCAAAGTGGGCAACGCAGTCTGCGGGGACATCATGAACATTTATATAAAAGTAGAAAATGATGTTATTGTAGACGCAAAATTTAAAACCTTTGGATGCGGAGCCGCTATAGCCACGTCAAGCATGGTAACAGAGCTGATCAAAGGAAAGACAATAAAAGAGGCGGAGTCTGTTTCTAACCGGGCAGTTGCCGAAGCATTAGGGGGATTACCAAAAATTAAACTTCATTGCTCTGTTTTGGCAGAAGAAGGTTTGAAATTAGCGTTAAAGGACTATTATGAAAAGAAGAAAAAAAAAGACAACATTTCAAAGTAAAGTTTTTAAAAATAAGCGCAAGCTTGCACAGTTAATAAAATTAGCAAGTAAAAAGACTTATTCTGCGCCTAGGCTAGCTGAAATTTTTGATTGCAACAAAAAAACAATTTTCAAAACTTTAAGGACTAATAACATTTTTTTACCCAATCTAGGCAGATTTAAAAGTAGAATTTATTACAATAAAAAGTTCTTCGTTAATTTATCTGCAATCTCAGCATACTGGGCAGGCTTTGTCGCCGCCGATGGTTGTTTATCCTATAAGAATAAAAGCCTGCATATAGGTTTAAATATGCGGGACAAGGAACACCTTTGCAAATTTGCGAATGCAATTAAAACCAATGCAAAAATAGGTTATGCAAAAAGCAACAATAGCACTCGCATAAATATTTATTCAAAAGAAATTTTTAATTCATTGTCAAATTTAGGCATAACTCCAAACAAAAGTTTGAATATTGCTAATATCAATATACCCAACCATCTTACGTCGCATTTTATCAGAGGGGTATTTGACGGCGATGGTTATTTGGGTGGAAAGAAAATAACCCATATCCAATTTTTTATTTCCGGAAATAAGCCTTTTCTCAAAAGAATTCAGTCCACACTTATTAATGAATGCAATATTAACAGAGTTAAGTTGTATCCGTTATATCCGCTAGGTACGAATAGAGGCTACAAATTGCAGTATACAGGTTCGCAAGTATTTAAAATATTAGATTTTCTATATAACGATTCAACCCCTCAGACGAGGCTGGATAGAAAATATAGAAGAGCATTATACTTAAGAAATACGTTTGGAAAAGCAAAGAGTATACATCAGTGAAAAGCAAACCAGAGCTTAGAAGAGAGGTTTTAGAAAGAGTCAAGGAGCAGGGGTTGAATATGAAGGCCGAGAAGGATAAGATCATAGGGAAGAGATTATCGGCACTCCCGGACTATAAGAACGCAAAATACGTGGCGTTTTATCATTCCTTTGCGGGTGAAGTGGACACAAGAACGCTCATAGAGGAAGCGCTTGCGTTGGGAAAGCGCGTAGGCCTGCCCGTGGTTGCAAAAAATGATATGGAACTGAGGGAGATCCGGGACGCCGGGCCGGGGCTCAAAAAAGGGCCGTTCGGCATAATGGAGCCGGATAAAATGTCCTCAGAACCATTTTCCGGAGAAAAACTCGATGTCATAATAGTACCGGGCGTCGCATTCACGGCTGAAGGCGCAAGGCTCGGCCGGGGAAAGGGGTTTTACGACAGGTTCCTTAAGACACTTCCCTCCGGGGTAAAGAAGATAGCCCTGGCGTACGATTGCCAGATAGTTGACAATATGCCAACGGCTGCGCACGATGTCCCTGTGGACATCGTAGTCAGCAACTGAACACAAACGCCGTCTTCGCGAGGCACTTACGCCTCCGCGAGGGCGGGTTAATATAGATAAGGAGGTAGTGAAATGAACGGTAATATGGGCATTACTTATATTGGATTGGGCATCCTGGGATGTGTATTCTTTTTCTTTTCCGGTTACATAATAAGGAAGTACGTCGCCAGGTGGAAAGGTAAAGCCGCCGAGGAAAGGGCAAAGGCAATACTCGCCGAAACCAAGAGAGAGATCGATAACCGCAGGCGGGAGGTCGAGATCGAGGCAAAAGACCTTCTTCATAAAATGCGCACCGATTTCGAGAATGAGAACAAAGAAAGGCGCCGCGAGCTTAATAACCTGGAAAAGAGACTTATCCAGAAGGAAGAGAATATCGACAAGAAAGTCGACCTCCTGGACAGGAGGGAGCGGGAAGTCGTAGGAAGGGAAAGATCGATCTCCGGAAAAGAAAAAGCGCTCTTCGCGAAACAGAAAGAACTCGACACGATACTCGCCGAGGAACGCAACAAGCTCCAGCGCATATCGGGCCTGAGCAAAGAAGAGGCAAAGAAGATACTACTGAAGAGGATGGAGAACGAGGCAAAGCACGAGGCCGCGGTCACCCTGAAGAGAGTGGAAGATGAGATGAAGGCAAAGGCCGATAAAGAGGCGAGAAAGATCATAGGCCTGGCCATACAGCGCTGCGCCGCCGACCACACGGTGGAGTCCACGGTAAGTGTGGTGAACCTGCCGAGCGACGACATGAAAGGCAGGATAATAGGCAGGGAGGGCAGGAACATAAGGGCCCTTGAAATAGCCACGGGGATAGATGTGATAGTAGACGACACGCCGGAGGCGGTCATACTCTCGGGCTTCGATATCGTAAAGAGAGAGACTGCAAGGCTGGCCCTGGAGAGGCTCCTCGAAGACGGGAGGATCCACCCCGGCAGGATAGAGGAAGTGGTCGAGAAGGTAAAAAAGGAGATGGAGACGACCATACGCGAGGAAGGCGAAAAGGCGGCCTTCGATATCGGTGTGGCCAATCTCCACCCTGAGCTCACAAGGCTCCTGGGCAGATTGAGATACAGGACGAGTTACGGGCAGAATGTCCTTCAGCATTCAAAGGAAGTCGCCTATCTCATGGGTGTTATAGCCAGCGAGCTCAAGATCGATTATAATCTCGCAAGGCGTATCGGCTTGCTGCATGATATAGGGAAGGCCGTCAGCCATGAAATAGAAGGCACCCACGCGAAGATAGGCTCGGACCTGGCAAAAAGATACAACGAGTCCGAGACCATCATCCACGCCATCGAGGCGCATCACCAGGATATAGAACCGAAGACGCTCCTCGCGGTGCTGGTGCAGGCCGCGGACGCCATAAGTGCTACGAGGCCTGGAGCGAGACGCGAGACGCTTGAAAAGTACATAAAACGCCTGGAGAAGCTGGAGTCGATAGCCGACTCTTTCAAGGGCGTCGATAAGGCATACGCTATACAGGCCGGCCGCGAGATACGCGTGGTCGTCCAGCCGAGCATGATAGACGATGCCCATGCCGTCGTCTTGGCACGCGATATCACCAAAAAGATCGAGGAAGGCCTGGAATATCCCGGCCAGATCAAGGTTATGGTCATCCGCGAGACGCGGGCGGTCGAATACGCAAAGTAAATGAGCACATGGCTTATGAAGCGAAGCGACATAAGCCATAAGTGCGAATTCATCCCCGCATAAGCGGGGATCTAAGTTGTGGATTCCCGCTTACGCGGGAATGACAATGGTAAAGGAGATGACATGAAGATATTGTTTGCGGGCGATATCGTAGGGAGCCCCGGCAGGAGAGCCGTGACTTTACTTGTCCCTAAAATAAAGAAGAAGGAAAAAATAGATTTCGTTATAGCAAACGGCGAGAACGCCGCCGGCGGCAGCGGCGTTACACCGAAGATAGCGGACGAGCTGTTCGACTCCGGCGTAGATATGATAACCTCAGGCGACCACATCTGGAAGCGCAGAGAGATCATCGGGATCCTCGACGAAAAACCGAATATACTGAGACCGGCAAATTACCCTCCGGGCGTGCCGGGCATGGGAGGCTATGTAGACAGGACGAACAAAAAGGCCCCCGTGGGCGTGATAAACCTTGTGGGTAGGGTCTTCATGGAAGCCGTTGAGTGCCCGTTCAGGAAGGCTACCGAAGAGATCGAGGAGATGAAGAAGGACGCCAAGATCATAATAGTCGACATCCACGCTGAGGCCACAAGTGAGAAGATAGCTATGGGCTGGTACCTGGACGGCCTCGTAAGCGCGGTCATAGGGACCCATACGCACGTCCAGACAGCCGACGAGAGGGTCCTCCCCCAGGGAACGGCGTATATAACGGATGTCGGCATGACAGGCCCGCACGATTCTGTCATCGGCAGGAGAAAAGAGCAGATACTGGCGCGCTTTTTAACGCAGCTTCCGACGCGCTTTGAGATGGCAGAGGATGATGTCCAGCTGAACGGCGTTATCTTGGATGTAGATGAAGGCACAGGAAAGGCAAAGTCCATAAAGAGGGTCCAGGAGAAGGTAAAGTAAGGAAGATGTATAAGATAGTATCGAAGGAAAAACTGAATCCCATCGTTCATAAAGCGGTCATAGAGGCGCCGCGCGTTGCCCGGAATGCTAAGCCCGGACAGTTCGTCATGGTGATGACAGGCGAAAACGGTGAAAGGATACCCCTCACCATATACGACCGCGACGACAAAAAAGGCACCATAACTATAATATTTCAGGAGATCGGAAAGACCACCAGAGATCTCGCCGCGCTTAAGAAAGACGACGCAATACTTAATATCGCGGGGCCGCTTGGAAAGCCGACGGGCATCACTGAAGCCGGCAGGATGATGCTCATAGGCGGCGGCGTGGGCATAGCGGAGCTCGTTCCTATAGCCAGGTTCGCTAAAGAGCTTGGCGGCGACCTTACTATAATAATAGGCGCTAGAACAAAAGAACTCCTTATACTCGAGGACGAGTTAAAAAAAATGACCGAAAAGCTTTTTATCACCACTGACGACGGCTCATACGGTGAAAAAGGGCTTGTTATAGACCCCTTAAAGAGATTGATCGAAAAGGAGAAATTCGATCTTGCCTACTGCGTGGGACCGGACATCATGATGCAGAGTGTCTGCTCTGTGACCAAAAAGACAGGCCTTGAGACCATAGTCTCCCTTGATGCGAATATGGTGGACGCTACCGGTATGTGCGGGACCTGCAGGGTGATGGTAGGCGGCGAAACGAAATTTACCTGCGTGGACGGCCCGGAGTTCGACGGGCACAAGGTGGATTTCACGGAGTTCATGGCCAGACAGAAACGCTTCAGTGCTGAAGAGAAGATATCCCGGGAAAGAAGCCGGAAGACCTGCAGGTGCAGAAGATGAAGAAACAGCCGGCAGCAGTTAGGGCTAAGAATTTCAAGGAAGTAGCATTGGGTCTCTCTGAAGAAGAGGTGCTCGCAGAGGCCAGGGGATGCCTAGAATGCAAAAAGGCCAAGTGTATCACCGGATGCCCGGTGGAAATAGACATACCCGCATTCATAAAGCTCATAAAGGCCAAAGATCACGCCGGCGCCATAAAGAAGATAAAGGAAAAGAATAACCTCCCTGCGATATGCGGCAGAGTCTGCCCCCAGGAAGACCAGTGCGAAAAGGCATGCATCCTTAACAAAAAAGGCAGGCCTATAAAGATAGGTTACCTCGAGAGATTCGTCTCGGATAAGGAAATGCAGAATAAGGAGAAAGTCAGGGCGAAGAAGGCCGGAAAAAAAAGCGCGAAGGTAGCCGTCATAGGAAGCGGCCCGGCGGGACTTACGGCAAGCGCGGACCTCGCCAAGATGGGTTACGGTGTAACGCTCTTCGAGAGCCTGCATAAGTCCGGAGGGGTCCTATTATACGGCATACCCGAATTCAGGCTCCCTAAAGAAATAGTCTCATACGAGGTCGATTATATACGCTCACTCGGCGTCAGCATAGAGTGCAATGTTATCGCCGGCAGGACCGCCACGCTTAACGACCTGAGGAAAGAAGGCTTTAAGGCCTTTTTTATAGGCAGCGGTGCAGGGCTCCCCTATTTCATGGGTATAGAAGGAGAGAACCTGAACGGGATCTATTCTGCAAATGAATTCCTTACAAGAGTCAACCTTATGAAGGCGTACCTCTTTCCGGAACACGATACTCCCGTAACAGTGGGCGAAAAGGTAGGCGTCGTGGGCGGCGGGAACGTTGCCATGGACTCCGCCAGGTGCGCGAAACGCCTGGGCGCAGGTGAAGTCACGATAATATACCGCAGGACAGAGAAAGAGATGCCTGCGAGGATAGAAGAGATAGAGAATGCCGGGGAAGAGGGCATAAAATTCGAATTCCTTACGAACCCGGTCCGTATATACGGCGATAACGGCAGGATAAAAGAGGTGGAGTGTATAAGGAATTCCCTTGGCGAGCCGGATTCATCCGGCCGCAGGAGGCCTGTCCCGATAAAAGACTCCGAATTTAAAATGGAACTGGATACACTTATATGCGCGATAGGGCAGGGCCCTAACCCGCTTCTATTGTCCACGATCCCGGGCTTAACATTGACCAAGAGAGGCAACATAGAAGCTGACGACGACGGAAAGACCTCTCTGTCGGATGTATTTGCCGGCGGGGATATTGTAACGGGTGCCGCAACCGTTATATCGGCAATGGGTGCGGCAAAAAAGGCCGCGCGAGCTATAGACAAGTACCTTGGCGGATAATACCATGCAGATGACCAGAACTGAAAAGTCTGTATATACGGTAACAGGGCTTACACGCAATATACGTATGGTCCTGGAAGAGACCTTCGGTTATGTCTGGGTGGAAGGAGAGATATCGAACTTTACAAAGCACACCTCCGGCCATATGTATTTCAGCCTGAAAGACGCAGGCAGCGTCCTAAACAGCGTTATGTTCAGGAATGCCAACCAGGGCTTAAAGTTCAAACTTGAAGGCGGCATGCATGTCGTCTGCTTCGGCAGGATAAGCGTGTATGATAAGAGGGGGCAGTACCAGCTCTATGTGGAAAAGATGGAGCCCAGAGGCCTCGGCGCGCTGCAGCTCGCGTTCGAACAGCTTAAGAAGAGACTGCGGAACGAAGGCCTCTTCGATGAGTCGCGCAAAAGGCCGATACCATATCTTCCCCGGAAAATAGGCGTGGTCACTTCACCCACGGGTGCTGCGATAAGGGACATACTCAAGATCACAAGGCGCAGATTCCAGAACGTCGATATCATAATAAACCCTGTCCGCGTCCAGGGCGAAGGTGCTGGGCTTGAGATAGCGCGCGCGATAGAGGAATTGAACAGATTTGATGATATAGACGTGCTCATCGTAGGGAGAGGCGGCGGCAGCCTGGAAGACCTGTGGGCGTTCAATGAAGAGGCAGTCGCCCGGGCGATATTCTCATCGAGAATACCGGTGATAAGCGCGGTCGGCCATGAAGTCGACTGGACAATAGCCGATTTTACAGCCGATATGCGTGCGCCTACACCTTCGGCAGCAGCAGAACTGGCGATACCGGAGAAAGAAGAGCTTCGCGGGAGCATAGATGACGCCGTCCGGCGCCTGAAGAGCTCCCTGCTCACTAATATTGATATCCTTGAGACGAGATTGAGCCGGTTAAAAGAAAGCTATGTCTTTAAACAGCCGCTCAATCTGATACAGCAGCACGAGCAGCGTCTTGACGAACTGACCAAAAGCATGAGACTGGCGGCCGCGCACTCTGTTTCAGAAAAGAGGGGTGCGCTAAAGGCCCTCCTAGGCAAACTCGAGAGCCTAAGCCCATTCGCTGTCCTGGACAGAGGCTACAGTATAACCATGAAACTGCCGGGCATGGATGTCGTAAAGAGCACCTTGTCCATAAGGCCGGGCGACAAAGTAAGAACGCGGCTCGGTAAAGGCGCGCTTATAAGTACAGTGGAAAGAATAGAGGGAGGCACCCAAAATGACCGACGTTAAATTTGAAGATGCGCTTAAGAAGCTGGAAGAGATAGTGCGGGAGCTGGAAGGCGGGGACCTCCCGCTGGACGATGCGTTGTCGAAATACGAGGAAGGCGTAAAGCTGTCCGTTACGTGCACAAAGAAGCTCGAGGGCGCCAGAAAAAAAGTCGAGATACTGATAAAGGAAGGCGAAGATAAGCTCGAGACAAGGCCCTTCGACGACAGCGGGCTTGAGGCCGTCGCCATAAAGAAGGGCAGGACCAAAAGATCCAAAACAAAGAGAGAGGACTCACTCCTTTGAAGCATTGTCATGCCCGCGAAAGCGGGCATCTATGAGCGTGGATTCCCGCTTACGCGGGAATGACAAACCAAACACTATGAATAAGCTAAATAGCTATTTAAAAAAGATGAGAAAACTCGTGGACGGGCGGCTGGATAAGCTGCTCCGCAGGCCCGGAATAAGGCCGGGCACGCTGCACCGGGCCATGAGATATAGTGTATTCAGCGGGGGCAAGAGAGTGCGCCCCATTCTTACCATAGAGGCATGCAGGGCATGCGGCGGGCAAATAACCGATGCCATGGACGCTGCCTGCGCGGTCGAGATGGCGCACGCGTTCTCGCTTATACACGATGACCTCCCCAGCATGGACGACGACGATTACAGGAGGGGAAAGCCCTCCTGCCACAAAAAATTCGGGGAAGCCACAGCCATACTTGCCGGCGACGCCCTGCTCACTGAAGCCTTCGGGGTGCTGACCAGGAAGACGCGGCGGGAGAATGCCGCAAGGCAAGTGCGTGAATTCTCAAAGACACTAGGCAGTCTCGGCATGGCGGGCGGGCAGAAAGAAGATCTCGAGGAAAAGAACCGCTTAAGTAAGAAAGACCTTGATTTCATAACAGAGAAAAAGACAGCAGCCCTTTTTAAGGCGTCGATGGCGCTCGGGGCCATGTGCGCGGGCGCGGACAGAAAAAAAGAGAGCGCGCTGTCGGACTACGGCAGGTTCATAGGGATGGCATTCCAGTTCATAGACGACACCTTCGATAACGACGGTTACGCGCGCCTTATCGGAAAAGAGAAGACGAGAGATAAAGCGGCGCTCTATATAGAAAAAGCCAAAGCGCGCCTTAAAGGGTTCGGCCCGAAGGCCGATATATTGAACCGGATGGCGGATTACATGATAGAAAGGACCGGATGAGGAAATTACTGAATACCGTCAACAGCCCCGCGGACCTGAAGAAGCTTCCCGTCAGCAAACTCCCGTGTCTTGCGGAAGAAATACGCAATGAGATCATAGATACGGTCTCCAAGCAGGGCGGCCACCTCGCCTCAAGTCTCGGGGCGGTGGAGCTTACTATTGCGGTCCATTATGTTTTCGATACGCCGAAGGATACGATCGTATGGGATGTGGGCCACCAGTCCTACGCGCACAAGATAATCACCGGCAGGAGAAAGCAGTTCAAAACATTGAGGCAGCTCGGCGGTATAAGCGGGTTCCCTTCCAGGAACGAAAGCGAGCATGATCCGTTCTTTGTCGGCCACAGCTCGACTTCCATATCCACTGCACTCGGCTTAAGGTCCGCGCACGACCTGAAGAAGGAGAATTCAAAAGTCATAGTGATGATAGGCGACGCAGCACTCGGCGGAGGCATGGCCTTTGAGGCCCTGAACCACGCCGGCCACATGAAAAAAGACCTTGTCGTCATATTGAACGATAACGAGATCTCCATATCAAAGACCATAGGCTCCCTGTCGCGCTATCTGAACAACATGCTCACCAATCCCATATATAACAGGTTCAGAAAACAGATGCAGACTATGGTCAAAAAGATCCCTCTTGTCGGAAAGACCGCCTTTGAGGCGGCAAAACGCTTTGAAGAGGGCGTGAAGAACCTGGTTGTCCCAGGCATGCTTTTCGAAGAGCTCGATTTCAGATATTTCGGGCCTATAGACGGTCACGATACAGGGGCGATAATAAACACACTGAAGAACATAAAGGCGCTTAAAGAGCCCATCCTTCTGCATATATTGACCAAGAAAGGAAAAGGCTACAAACACGCCGAGAAAAGCCCGGAGGTCTTCCACGGAGCACCGCCTTTTGACATAAAGACCGGCAGACCCATAAAACAGAAGCCGAAGACCTGCACATTCACCTCCACCTTCGGCAAGAAGATCGCGGAACTGGCACGCAAGGACAAGAGAGTAGTAGCGATAACCGCGGCTATGCCGGAAGGGACCGGCCTCTCCGCCTTCGCAAAAGAGTTCCCGGACAGATTCTTCGATGTAGGCATAGCAGAGGGGCATGCCACAGGCTTCGCCGCGGGGCTCGCCAGAGGCGGCATGAAACCGGTAGTCGCAATATATTCCACATTCCTACAGCGTGCCTACGACCAGCTGATACACGACATCTCCCTGCAGAGGCTGCCGGTGCTCTTTTGCCTGGATAGGGCGGGCCTTGTAGGCGAAGACGGCCCCACACATCACGGTATATTCGATATCGCGTATCTCAGGCACATACCGAACCTTATCGTAATGGCCCCTTCCTGCACAAAAGAATTTGAGGCTATGCTGGAATTTGGTTTAAAACTGGACAAACCGGCCGCGATAAGGTATCCTAAGGGGGCTTCCGGGCTCGAATGTCCTTTTAGCAGGGTGGAACTGGGCAAATTCGAGACACTGACCAGAGGCAAAGACATCGCCTTACTGGCGCTCGGCAGTATGGTGGGGACAGCGCTGGAGGCGGCGGAAGCACTGAAAAAGCGCCATATAAACGCCGAGGTCATAAACGCCAGGTTCATTAAGCCCCTGGACGAGGACCTTCTGGAAGATCTCTTCTCCAGAATAAAGAAGGTCGTGACCATAGAAGAAGGCGTTGTGAACGGCGGGTTCGGAAGTGCTGTGGCGGAATTCATAAAAAAAGAGAAGATAAATAACGTAATCCTTGAGATGATAGGCCTCCCGGACGAGTTTGTGGAACACGGCAAGAGGGAGGAATTATTGAGGAAATATAACTTAAGCACAGAGGGTGTAGTGAACCTTATAAGCTCGCAGATGTTATAATGGACAGGCATAATGTGAGGGTGCGGTTCGCGCCCAGCCCGACGGGATATCTGCATGTAGGAAGCGCCAGAACGGCCCTTTTTAACTGGCTCTTTGCCAAGAGCAAGAACGGTGCTTTTATATTAAGGATAGAGGATACCGATAAAAAGCGCTCAGGGGAGATATACCTGAAAGAGATCATGGCGTCGCTCAAATGGCTGGGGCTCGAGTGGGACGAAAGGCCGTATTTCCAGTCTAAACGAATGCCCGCCTATAGGAAATACGCGAAAGCGCTTCTGGATGCGGATAAAGCCTATAGAGTAGAAGGCGGGGCAGTGATATTCAGAATGCCGAAAGAGACCGTAATAGTGGACGACCTTGTCCATGGCCCGATGGAATTCGACAACGCGCTGCAGGATGACCTTGTTATCATAAAGACTGATGGCACACCGACTTACAATTTTGCCTGCGTTGTGGACGATGTGGAAATGGCCATAACACATGTCATAAGGGGTGATGACCATATATCGAACACCCCGAAACAGTTCGCGTTATACAGGGCCCTTGAAGTGGAGATCCCTCGTTTCGCGCACATTCCCCTGATATTAGGCATGGATAGATCCCGCCTCTCCAAGCGCCACGGGGCCACGAGCATAGAGGAATATAGAAAAGAGGGGTATATACCGGACGGGCTTATAAATTTCCTGGCTCTCATGGGATGGTCCCCCGGAGGCAACCGCGAGATCATCCCCCGGGAAGAGCTCGCGAGGATATTCTCCCTTAACAGGGTGGGGAAAACAAGTGCAGTTTTCGACCTGGACAAGATGAACTGGGTCAATTCCCAGCATATGAAGATGACCCATACCGACAGGCTTCTTGAGCTCTTAAAACCATACCTTAAAAAAGCGAAATTCCTGAAAAAGAGCGTAAAAAAGAGCGTCTTAAAAGAGACTATAAGGCTGTATAAGGGCAGAATGAAGAGGCTGAGCGATTTCACCGGCCAGACAGAATACCTCTTTTTGACCAAAGTAAAATATGATAAAGAAGCGGTGAAGAAATTCCTCAAGCGCAAAGAGCTGAAAGTGATATTCAGCCTGCTTATAAAGGACCTCGAAAAAGTCCGACCTTACACCGTCGTGGAAATAGAGAAATGCTGCCGCGACCTTATCCAGAGGCTTGGAATAGGCGGCGGGGACCTGATACACCCCGTGAGAGTGGCCATAACAGGCAGGGCGGTGACCCCGGGCCTATTCGATGTAATGTACCTCCTTGGAAAGAAGACGACCATCCGCAGGTTGAAAAACGCATTGAAAAAATACATAAAATAAGACGCTGCCCTCTCGTCTAACGGCAGGACGACCGGCTCTGGACCGGTTAGTCGTGGTTCGAATCCACGGGGGGCAGCCAA
>CAZKWI010000017.1:0-7219 GCA_964556455.1 uncultured Planctomycetia bacterium
TGAGCTTGAAGGCCTGGTAAAGGTTCCCGGTATATACTATGCCGGAAATCACGGCCTTGAGATAGAGGGTCCCGCCTTTTCATATATTCATCCTTCGTGCAGGAGGTTCGAGAGATATCTCTCGGAGCTGGAAAAGAAACTTTCAGCAGGGACCAGGGGTATAAAAGGGGTCATATTAGAGCATAAGAGCGTATCCATGAGCCTGCATTACAGGCTGGTGGCTCCGGGCCGTGTAAAGGGCCTGGAGACTGTATTTAAAGCCATTTGTGCCCCATATATTAAAAAGGGCGTGATAAAGGTCTCTGGAGGCAAGAAGGTATGGGAAATAAAGCTGCCTATAAAGTGGCACAAGGGCAGTGCTGTAAAAAAGATATTGACCTTTGTAAGGAAAAAAGGTAATAATATACTACCAATATATTTAGGAGATGATATTACGGATGAAGACGCCTTCTCCGTCCTTAAGGGGAGAAAGGCCCTTACCGTGTTCGTGGGGAGAAAAAGAAGCACCGCTGCCGCGTATCATCTCAGATCGCCAAATGAAGTCAGGAAATTTCTAGAGAGATTATGCCGACTTTAAAGAAAGCAAAGAACCCGTTCTATTTTGCCACCAGGCTCGTCCTGCGCGAGCTTACGGGCAAGAAGGCCAGAGACCTCAGGGGGCTCCTTAAGTATATAAAAGCGGTCCCAGGGTCTGTCATATATAACCATACGCACCAGTTCCTCCAACAGCACATATTCCTGCTGCCCGAGCCGCCCAATGATTTTGCTTACTGGGTCAGGGAATTCCTTAACGACGAAAAGCTCGCGGAGAGGCTCAACAGCATAGACACCTGTGATTTCCCGACCATAAGGGACCTGAGGAATGCCATCATAAAGACCATACAGGACCATCTCTCGCACTGGAAAGGCCCTCTCAGGACCGCGCCCGAAGGGGCGGAATTCAATTTTATAAAGGCCTACAGCTTTGTGATACCCACGCCTTACATAGCGAATGACCTCAAGGAGTTCATGGATGGACTGCGCAGGATAAGCGTACAGTCTCTCTATTTCCATATGTTCGAAGCGCGCCTGAGACTGGAGAGAAAGACGAACGATTTCTCGCTTTGGCTCGGGACGAGCCTGGACGAGATCGATCTGGCCGCGGAGATAGGGCATCTTGATCCTTATACATATACACTGGAGCAGTTGAGGCGGAAACTAATCAAACTTATCGAGAGGCGCGTAAACAAGGCATGAAGATAGACAGCTACGGCCCTATAGTCGGCAAAGAGAAGATAGAAGAGCTTAAACTTATCGCAGAGAAGCTGAAGGGCAAGACCATACAGAATATTAACTCCACTGCCGTAGGCGGGGGAGTGGCGGAGATACTGAGCAGGGTTGTACCCCTACTTAATGACCTGGGCGTCAAGGCGAAGTGGGATGTCATAAAGGGTAACGCCGAATTCTTCCAGGTCACAAAGAAGATCCATAATGCCTTGCATGGAAAGAAGCAGAGCATTACGCGCAAAAATATAAATACATTCCTTGAGACTAGCCAGCTCAACATAGACCAGATGGACCTCTACGGCGATATAATGTTCATCCATGATCCGCAGCCCATAGCGCTGATAAAGAGAAAAAAGGATATGGATGCCAAATGGATCTGGCGCTGCCACGTGGATGTATCACACCCCCTTGCCACCGCATGGAATTTTTTGAGGAAATTCGTGGAAAAGTACGACTCCTCCGTTTTTTCGGCCCCGTCTTTCGCGCGCGACCTTAAGATAAAACAGTTCATGATATGCCCCTCCATAGATCCTTTGAGCGAAAAGAACAGAGATCTTACCAGGGTTGACATATTGAGCGTATTGAAGAAATACGGCCTGCCGTATAATAAGCCGATAGTTACCCAGGTATCCAGGTTTGACAGGCTCAAGGACCCCGTAGGGGTGATAGATGCCTTCAAGCTTGCTCGCAAGCATACCGACTGCCACCTTGTGCTCGCGGGTTCACAGGCCGCGGCCGATGACCCGGAATCAGGCGAGGTCCTGGCGGAAGTAAGGGAAAAGGCAAAGGGCGACAGCCAGATACATATAGTGATAGTCGATGCTGAAACGAATGACTTTGACGTGAACGCTATGCAGAGAGGCTCTGCGGTGGTGGTGCAGAAATCCATAAGAGAGGGTTTTGCGCTTACGGTCACCGAGGCCCTGTGGAAAGGAAGGCCCATGGTCGCCTCCGCGGTGGGCGGCATACCCCTGCAGATAGCGCATAAATATTCAGGGCTTCTGTGCCATTCCGTTGAAGGTGCGGCAATGCATATAAAACAACTCCTGAACAACCCGGACTACGCTGAAAAACTGGGCGCTAACGCCAAAGAGCATGTAAGGCAGAACTTTCTCCTGACGCGCCATCTCAAGGACTACATGCTGCTGTTTTTGTCGCTGTATTCAAAAGAGGATATAATATACCTATGAGCGCAAAACAGTCCTTTTTTACAAAGAGCGTTATACTGGCCACGACGGCCGCCCTGGTATCTTTTTTAGGTAAGCTCATAGGCTTCAATACCCAGCAGGTGCTGGTCTCGGGTATATTCAGCATCTCGATACTCGGCGCGATACTTTTTTGGGAATTCCGTCTCAGTTTCGCTTTTCTAGGGTCGAGCATAATGCTGCTTACAGGGCTGGCGTCACTGGAAGATTTTATACTAGCGTGTTCATGGGAGATCATATTCTTCCTGCTGGGCATGATGATCCTCGTGGCTGCCTTGAAAGAGCTGGGTGTTTTTACGTGGCTTTTGAGCAAAGCGCTTTGCATGAAGAATATGACCGCCAGGAAATTCTTTCTTGTCCTCATGTTCTCATCCGCTATAATGGCGTGCATGGTGGACGAAGTTTCGTCCATTGTCTTTATGATAATGATCATATTTGAGATGTGCGACTATTTTGAGATAGACCCGATACCTTTTCTTATAGCGAGCGTCTTTGCCACGAATATAGGTTCCACGGGCACGGTTATCGGGAACCCCATAGGCATTTTTATAGCAGCAAAAAGCGGCCTTACGTTCGAGGACTTTATAGCGCACGCCTTTCCTGTGATGTTGGTCTCGCTTTTTATACTTTCAGGGGTCCTTTTAGCCGTTTTAAGAAAACCCATTAAGGAACTGGAACAAAAGATCAGGATGTACCAGCCTAACGAGTTCCTTGTAAGGCTGCTTGCAGTGCCGCCGGAGAGGAAATTAAAGATAGGCTTTGTCTTTTTAGGGCTCACGCTCTTTGCCATAAGCATGCATCATAGGATAGAGGTTTTGCTGGGACTAAAAGAGAACACAGTGCTTCTGATAATACCCCTTATTTCAGCCGCGTTCATCATGGTATGGAGAAGGGAACGGGCGAGAAGTTATGTGGAGACAGGGGTAGAGTGGTGGTCCATACTCTTTTTTATATTCCTTTTCGCGCAGTCAGGTATACTGGCGCAAACCGGCGCCACCGGAGTGGTAGCGCAGAAGCTCACGAACATGATAGGCCAGAGCGAGGCCGCGCTTACAACTCTGATATTCTTCGGAAGCGGTATAGTATCAAGTTTTCTTGATAACGTGGTCGTGGTCGCGGCGCTTATCCCTATAATAAAGGACCTTATAGCGATAAATCCCGTG
Organism: uncultured Planctomycetia bacterium; assembly: GCA_964556455.1. Taxonomy (GTDB): domain Bacteria; phylum Omnitrophota; class Gorgyraeia; order JABMRJ01; family JABMRJ01; genus CAZKWI01. The sequence continues at coordinate 3,635 of CAZKWI010000017.1, forward strand.
CGAGAGATACTGTGGTGGGCGCTTCTCTTCGGCGCGTGCTTCGGAGGCAACCTCACCATAATAGGCTCGACCGCCAATATAATAGCGATAGGCACCCTTGAGAAGGACAGGAAGTCTACGATAAAGTTTTTGGACTGGATGAAGCTGAGCATACTGCCGGCCGCATGCACTATGATCTTTGTTCTGCTCTTCCTTCTTCTGGCCTATAACCATATCTATTGAGTACCATAGGAGGCGTGATATGAAAAAACTATTTTTCTTGAGCCTGGCTTTAACGTTCGTCTTTGTTGCATCTGTTTCGGCGATGAACGAAGACGAGCTTATCGAAGAAGCGCATCAGCTCCTGGGTGTGTCCGGAATAGACGAAAATGCGGAGGGCGCAGCGGGCCTTAAGGGGCTTGAAGACCTGGAGAAGGAATTGGGGTACGGCACGGTCTACGGCGAAGTGAGCGATATCGATATACCCGGCCGTTTTATAGAAATACTGCAATTTGACTATGAGATAGAGGAAGAGGTGGGCGTTACCTACTACATAAGCGAGGACGTGGAGCTGGACGGGGTAAAGGAGCTGAGCGGTATAAATGAAGGCGACTGGGTGGACCTGGAGTACCAGACGGACGAGGACGGCAATATGACAGTGAATTTCATATCCGTTGAGATAGAGCCGCTGCTGGAAGAAGATGTCGGGTCCATTTAGAGTATGATAGGATAACCACAGTGAATGGTGCAAAATGGGAAGAAAAAAAAGATTCAAGATAAAACAAAAACAGAAAAGAAGGCGACGAAAGAGGCTGCATACCCTGAGGGCCAAAAATCAGAAAACAGGCGATTATTTCTTTGACGGCTGTTTTATAGGCTCCAGGTCTGAAAAATAGCCCGGAAGAGCGCTTCTTATAAGACGCGTATTATGAAATACGATTTCATACAAAAAGGCGCCGGCAGGCCCATCATAATGCTCCATGGCATGTTAGGGCGCGCCTCCAACTGGCAGGATATCATAGATCCCCTTGCCGCGAATTACAGGATACTGGCGCTCGATCTACCTTATCTGGAGCTGAAGAAAGACGACTGCAATATCACCTTTCTTACCGATTATATATCGGGATTCATGGATTCGCAGGGGCTGGATAAGGCTGTCTATATGGGCAATTCCCTCGGCGGCCACATAGCACTGGATATGGCTTTAAGAGACCCCAAGAGAGTAGAGGCCCTCATCCTCACGGGCTCATCCGGTCTCTTTGAAAGAGGTTTTGAGAACGGGCTGCAGATACACCCTACAAAAGGGTATCTGCGGGAAAAGATCGGCGAGATATTCTTTGATAAGACGCATGTGACAGATGGCCTTATAGAAGAGATCCACAAGGTCCTTCTCAACAGAAAATATAAGATAAATATAGTAAGACTGAGTAAATCCGCAAAGAGCTATAACCTGAAAGAGCACCTTCACCTCATAGAATGCCCCACTCTTCTTATATGGGGCAGGGAAGATACTATCACGCCCCCCAATGTAGCGCTTGAATTTAAGGAAAATATAAAGAATTCCAGGCTTAAGTTCATAGAGAGCTGCTGCCACGCCCCTATGATGGAGCGCCCGGATGCGTTCCTGAAACTATCACAGGAGTTCCTGTTGGCCCGCCCATGATAAACGATACCTTAGGCAATGTCTTTTACCTCCACGCAAAAAGAAGGGCCCGGCAGGTAAGAAAGAACTATTCTGACCCGGCGGGTCTGCAGGCGCGTAATCTGCGCAGGATAATAAGGCGGACGAAAAAGACGGCCTTTGGCAGGAAATTCAGTTTCAATAAGATAAGGTCCGTGAAAGACTACCAGAAGGCTGTACCACTTTTTTCTTATGAAAAGATGAAACCGTGGATAGACAGGTGCCTCGAAGGCAAGCCCGACCAGATATGGCCCGGGAAGATAGAATACTTTGCCCTGACATCCGGCACCACACTGGGCTCGAGTAAATATATACCGGTTTCGGAAGAAGTCATAGGCCAGAACAAGCAGGCGGTGCTCGACTCCGCGCTCTTCTATTTCGCCAATACAAAAGACAAGAGCCTCTTCGACGGCAAAATGCTATTTTTGGGAGGCTCCACTTCGCTTGAGCCCCTCCCGAACGGGCTCTGGGCGGGGGATATGAGCGGCATCCTGTCGCGGTTCATACCGTTCTACATATCCGGCTGCCAGGAGCCGAGAAGCGACCTGATAGAGCTTCCTGACTGGGAAGAGAAGATAAAGAGGATCGCCGAGGATGTAAAAGATAAGGATGTAAGAATGATATGCGGCCTCCCTTCGTGGCTGCTCGTTTTTTTTGACCACCTGCTTAAGCTTAAGGAAAAAGACAGGGTTTGCGATGTCTGGCCGAACCTCTCTTTGTTCATATATGGCGGCATGGATTTTTCCCCGTACGCGAAGGTCATGCGCGATACCATAGGAAAGGATATTTATTACCAGGAGACCTACTTTTCTTCCGAGGCCTTCATAGGGGTGCAGGACCTGCCGCGCTGGGCAACAGAGGACGATAACGGGATCCTGCTTGTGCTGGACCGCGGTGTGTTCTATGAATTTATAAAAGAAGAAGACCTTATGAAAGACGATCCTGAAAGACATACGGTCCCTGATGTAGAGACGGATATCAATTACGCGATAGCCGTGACCAATGTAAACGGCCTCTACAGTTATCTTATAGGCGACATGGTGAAGTTCACATCAAAAGAGCCGCTGAGGATCAAGGTGACCGGCAGGACAAAGAGCTTTCTGAGCGTCGTCGGGGAGCACATGATAGCCGAGGAGATAGACTATGCCATAACGCAGGCCATATCGGGTGCGGGTGGAATGGTGACGAATTATACGGTGGCCCCTTACCATCCCGCCACTAAAGAAGCGCGCCCAGGGCACCAGTGGCTTATAGAATTCCAGGAGACGCCTAAAGATATAAATAAATTCATGAACATCATAGACAAGGCCTTATGCGAAAAGAACGACGATTACGCGCTCCACAGGAAGAAAGATTTCGGCATGACCGCACCTTCGGTATGCGTACTGAAAGAGGGGGTATTCTACAGGTGGCACAAAGAAAAAGGCCAGCTCGGCGGCCAGCACAAGACCCCGCATCTCCGGAATAACAGGACCATTGCCGAAGAGCTTCTGAGGCTTAACGGGCAAGCGTAGAGTTTATGTCATTCCCGCGAAAGCGGGAATATATGGCATGGATCCCCGCTTGCGCGGGGATGACAAAGTCAGTCTTGACATATAGGTCAATATCATAATAAGATAAGGACACAATGGCACTGAGAGAGATCGTTAGAAAAGCCTCCAAGACCCTGACCATAATAATTTTATTATATACATTCCTGGTCAGTATAAGCCTTTTAAGCGCTTCTTTTAAGATATTCGGTAAGGATTTCGCGGACAGGCTCATACAGACGACCTCTGACCCGTTTGTCGGGCTCTTCATAGGTATACTGGCAACAAGCCTTATCCAGAGCTCATCCACAACGACATCGATGGTAGTGGGATTTGTAGCCTCAGGGGCCCTGACCGTGGAAAATGCCATTCCTATGATAATGGGCGCGAATATAT
>CAZKWI010000017.1:7235-27941 GCA_964556455.1 uncultured Planctomycetia bacterium
GCACAACAGTTACTAATACGCTTGTTTCCCTGGGGCACATAACAAGAAAGAACGAATTTGAGAAGGCGATGTCCTGTTCATCGCTTCACGATATATTTAATGTCTTTACGGTGTTACTGCTCTTTCCGCTGGAACTGGCGACAGGTTACCTGGGGCGCACGGCGAGATTCCTGGCTAACAATTTCGGCCAATACGGCGGCATAAAGGTGATGAGCCCGGTCAAGGCTGTGGTGAAGCCGGTCGTTAATTTTATAAAGCACTTCTTTACCGACACTTTAAATCTATCTACTACGGCCTCGGGTATAATAATGCTCATCCTGGCTATCATAATATTATTTACGGCTTTGTTCTTTATAGCAAAGATCATGAAGTCGAGCACAGCAAAGCGCGCTGAGATAATCTTTGACAAGATACTCGGCAGGAACGGTGTGATCGGGATATTTGTGGGCCTTCTTTTTACGGCTATAGTACAGTCGAGTTCTATTACAACGTCCATACTGGTGCCGATCGTGGCTTCAGGCATAGTGAGAGTTGAGACTATTTTCCCTATCACTATGGGCGCGAACCTTGGCACGACGGTTACAGCTATGCTCGCTGCACTTACAGGCAATATAGCCGGTATCACCATAGCATTCGCGCACCTTCTCTTTAATGTTACCGGGACGGTGCTGGTTTATAATGTAGGTTTTTTAAGAAGGGGGATCATTGCGACATCTAAGAAGCTCGCGCACATATGTACGCGCAGGAGAGCGTTGGCCTTTTTATATGTATTGAGCTTATTTTATGTATTGCCGGTACTTCTTATATTGATATCGAAGCATCTAAATAGATAGGAGGGAAGCCATGTTTCAGAATCTACTCAGCTTTTGGAAAGGGAAGGATTTTTTAACGAACGTCGTGGGTGACTTTGAGAATATGCTTAAGGATGCCCGCGAGATGTTCGAGATGGTCTGCGCCAGTCTCCTGCATAATAAGGACCTAAAGGGGCTGGAAAATAAGATCTATGATGTGGATAAGAAGATAAATGCCCTGGAGAAAGATATAAGAAAGAGGATCATAGAGCATCTCTCTATACAATCTTCCCCCGACATCCCCATGAGCCTCCTCCTTATGAGCGTGGTAAAGGACGCCGAGAGGCTGGGAGATTATTCCAAGAACCTCTACGAGGTCTCGCGGTTTACCAGGAAGCCTTTTGATATGAAGATCTTCTCGAAGCTCTTTAACGGAATGGACGGGTCCATACTGAAGCTCTTTGATCAGACCAAGATGGCTTTTGTCGAGTCCGATGAAAAGATAGCCAAGGAACTGTGGCAGACAGAAAGAGGCATCGTAAAAAGGTGTGATATTATAATAGAGGATATCGCGAAAAGCAATTTCAACGCCAACCAGGCCGTTACCTTTACTCTTATTGCCCGCTACTTCAAAAGGACCGCCGCGCACCTTACTAACATTGCCACTTCAGTCATATTGCCGGTATCCGAGCTCGACTTTTTTGATGAAAGAAGGAGGAGCGGGAAATGACCAGACCGAGCAGAATACTGTTTGTATTTCTGGTTTTGAGCCTTGTATTCTCATGCGGCTGCATAAAGAGGAACCTCCATATAAAGTCCAGCCCGCCGGGCGCGACGGTCTATTTTAACGAAGAAGAGATCGGCGTTACACCGCTCGATTTCGATTTTCTATACTACGCCACCCACAAGATAAAGCTCGAAAAGGACGGATATAAACCTTACAACGGTCTCGTGGAGATAAGATCGCCCCTTTACATGTGGATACCGCTGGATTTTTTTCTGGAACTTTTGCCCACCATGTTTAACGATGATAGGGAGCTCTCTTACACGCTTACTCAGTGATAGAGCGGAAGGAAAGAAGAGATGAATAACGAATTGTTGATACTATTTGCCACTGCGGCCTCGATAGGTTTCTTTCATACGCTCTTCGGGCCCGACCACTACCTGCCTTTTATTGTGATGAAAAAGGCCAGGGGCTGGTCCATGGCAAAGACGGTACTTGTAACTTTTCTTTGCGGCCTCGGGCATGTGATGGGCTCTGTCATCTTAGGTATAGCAGGTATCGCCTTCGGGATAGGTGTAGTGAAACTCGAGCTCTTCGAGGGTTTCCGCGGGAATATCGCGGCCTGGGCGCTTATGGGATTTGGTCTTGCGTATCTTATATGGGGGCTCCGCATGGCAGTAAAGAACAGGCCCCATGAACATGCACACGGTCACGCTGACACCGAAGAGCATAGGCATACCCATGCTCATATGGAAGAGCATGCCCATGTGCATCACGGTAAGGACAAAAAGAAGATTACTCCGTGGATACTCTTTACGATATTTGTCCTCGGGCCGTGCGAGCCGCTTATCCCGATACTCATGTATCCCGCTGCGAAGATGAGCATGGCGGGGTTAATTGGCGTCACGGCCATATTCAGTACGGTTACCATATCTACCATGCTTGGTGTTGTGGCCGTCTCTTCCTTCGGCATAAACCTCATACCGCTCGGCCGACTTGAACGTTACGGCCATGCCCTGGCAGGCGCGGCCATACTGAGCTGCGGCGCCGCAATACAATTCCTCGGACTATGAAAAGACTTTTTTTGATCTTATCCTCTGTCGTAGTGCTGTTCGGATGCGCCGTCCTGGCGGTAAATCCTGAGTTTGCCGATATAATATACGATGAAGGCGGATTTTTCGAGAATTTTACCGTAGTACTCTGCGCCGCGGCGTTCATATTTCTCATTAAGCCGCTGGCGGGTGCAGTCAGCAGGAGATCCGGGTATGGTTTTTGGATCATCCTGGCGGTGCTGGTCGTTATTTTCATCGGCGACGAGCTCAGCTGGGGGATGCTCCATTACGGTGTGGAGAAACCGAGAATAGCGGGTGTGGGTTTCGACGGGCTGCACGATATACTCTCCATATCCGTAGGCGCGGTAAAAATGGTAAGGGACTACGTCAGGTCCGCCGGCTTTTTTTCGGTAGAGGCTATTGCCGTATATCTCGGGTCTTTCATCTGTATTTTCACGCTCATTTTATATCTTGTGAAACTCGCAGTTAGTAACAGGAATAATATATCTCAATTCTTTTCCCGCAATTTAAAACGGGACCCATTCCGCTTTCTCTTCATAGGCCTTATATTACTGGCAGTATCAATGTTCATCGATGACGACAACCTTGTAGGCTTTCCCCACAAGCGCGCGGTGGAGGAGTCGCTGGAATTCATAGCGGCGGCTTCTTTTCTATGCGCGTCATTATCGGGCATAAAAAGAAAATGACTATGTATGATGTTATCGTAGCCGGAGGCGGGCACGCCGGTATTGAAGCTGCACGGGCGTGCGCGCGCATGGGTAGTTCCACCTTGCTTGTGACGATGCGTGCTTCCACGATAGGGGCCATGTCATGCAACCCCGCCATAGGCGGCCTCGGAAAAGGGCAGCTCGTAAAGGAGATAGACGCTCTCGGCGGGCTGATGGGCATGGCAACGGATGCCTGCGGCATACAATTCCGCCTCTTGAATACCAGAAAAGGCCCGGCCGTGAGATCGTCCCGCGCGCAGGTGGATATGTATATGTACCAGAAGTACATGCAGTCCGCCATGGAAAGAGAGCCCGGCCTTGTAATAATAGAAGGGAAGGTCGAAGAGGTCCTCGTAAAAAATAAGACGGCCATCGGAGTGCGCCTGGCATCTAATGAGATGTTGCGCGGGAAGGCGGTTATCCTGACGCCCGGGACATTTTTGAACGGGCTTATGCATATAGGATTGAGGAGTTTTGCAGGAGGGCGCATAGGTGACGAGGCAGTCTCCGGACTTTCAGAGTGTTTAAAACGAGAAGGATTTGAGCTCTCCAGGCTCAAGACTGGGACGACCCCGCGCATAGATGGGAGCTCTATAGACTTCTCCGGGCTGAGGGTCCAGGATGGGGACAGCCGGCCTAAGCCTTTTTCTTTCAGGTCCGAGGGGATCGCGCGGGAGCAGCTGCCATGTTTTGTGACGCATACGAATAAAAAGACGCATGATATCATAAAGGACAATCTGGAGAGGTCCCCTTTGTACACAGGCGCTATCAAGTCCACCGGCGTCAGGTACTGTCCGTCCATAGAAGACAAGGTAGTGCGCTTCAGCCAGCGCGATTCGCACCATATATTTCTTGAGCCGGAAGGGCTGGCCGGGAACAGGTATTATCCTAACGGCATATCCACCAGCCTGCCCGAGGACGCGCAGATCGATATGGTCCACAGTATAAAGGGGATGGAGCATGCGCGCATCATGACCCCGGGTTACGGTATAGAATATGATTTTTTTAACCCTACGCAGCTGAAGCCGACCTTAGAAACGAAACTTGTGCGGAATCTCTACTTTGCGGGCCAGATAAACGGGACCACGGGCTACGAAGAGGCGGCTGCACAAGGCCTTATGGCCGGGATAAACGCGTCACTCGGGATAAGATCTGAAGTTACATTCGTGCTGAACCGCTCACAGGCTTATATAGGCGTATTGATAGATGATCTCGTGACCAAAGGGACGAACGAGCCGTACAGGATGTTCACTTCACGCGCGGAATACAGGCTGACCTTGCGCGAAGATAACGCTGACCTGAGATTGAGCGGGATAGGCCGCAGATTGAGGCTTATCACCGAACGCGAGTATGATATTGTGCTTGGGAAGCAGCGCAGGATAGATGCGGAATTACAGAGGCTGAGGGAGTCCAGGCTGGACAGGATGCTGAAGAGGCCGCATGTATTCTATAGCGATATAGCGGGGCAAGGGACGGATACGGCGTTTTCAACAGACGAGATATCTGAGATAGAGGTGGAGATAAAATATAAAGGTTTTATAGAGCGCCAGGACCGGGATATAGAGAGATTTAAAAAAATAGAGAAGATGAGAATACCGGATGGGCTGGATTTTGGTTCCATAAAAGGCCTCTCGAACGAGATCAAAGAGAAACTGACAATCCTGCGGCCGGCCTCTGTTGGCCAGGCTTCGAGGATATCCGGCATAACGCCCGCCGCGATATCCCTTTTAATGGTGAGGCTTAAAAGATGACAGAAGAGAAGAATTACGAGGCATTAAAGGAATTTGCAATGGGCCGGGGGGCATCACTTTTCGGGGTGTCCAAGCTCGAGCCCGAAGAGGATACGATATATTTGCCGGAATATGTCTTAAGCGGGCTGGAGAGGGCGGTATCCATGGCAGTGAGGCTGTCGGATAATATACTGGAGGAGATAGACGACAGGCCAACGAAACTGTACTTTCACCATTACAGGTCGATAAACATGTTCCTTGACCAGCTTGCGCTGGCTATACAGCATTTCATACATAAAGAGGGTTTTACAGCCCTTCCCATACCAGCTTCACAGATACTTGACTGGGAAAAACAGACCGCGCATCTTTCGCATAAGAAGTTCGCAGAAGAGGCCGGCATAGGCTGGGTGGGGAGAAATAACCTCATCGTGAGCCCGCAGTACGGCTCGAAGGTAAGGCTCGTGACCGTACTCACAGATATGCCCCTAAGCCTTGATAAGCCCTTAAACGCGGGATGCGGTACGTGCAAGGTATGCATATCAGCATGCCCTGCAGGGTCGATAAAGGAAAAAAGGGAGGATTTTGACCATTTGGGATGTTACGAAAAGCTGAAGGAATTCAGGAAAAACCGTTACGTGGACCAGTATATCTGCGGCGTGTGCGTAAAGGCCTGTAAAGGAAGGGTACCATGTGCGGTATAGCCGGTATAGCGAGCATCACAGATAACGCAGTTACGGAAACCGCCCTCGGCCGCATGGTCGGCGCCGTGGAGCACCGCGGCCCGGATTGCAGCGGTTTTTATTTTTCGCGGGCGCACCATTCCCGATCCAAGTTGAAGGTTGGCCTGGGGCACAGCCGCCTGAGTATAATCGATCTCGATACCGGCAACCAGCCTATGTCAAGCGAGGACGGCACAATATGGGTGACCTACAACGGCGAGATATATAACTTTCCCGAGATAAAAGAAGACCTTATCAAGAAAGGGTATAAATTTTCCACAAAGAGCGATACGGAGGTATTGATCTATCTTTACCGGGAAAAAGGCATAAGGTGCCTAGATGACCTCAGGGGCATGTTCGCCTTCTGTATATGGGATACAAAGAACCAGAGGCTTTTTCTTGCCAGGGACAGAGCGGGGCAGAAGCCGCTCGTATATTATAATAAGAACGGGCTCTTTCTTTTTGCCTCGGAGATAAAGAGCATACTGGAATACGGTAACGTCAAAAAAGAGATAGACCTCCACGCGCTCGATAAGTATATGACCTACGGCTATGTGCCGAGCCCGCTGACCATATACAAGGATATAAAACGCCTGCCGCCCGCCCATTATATCGTTTATGACGGCGACAAGATAGATATAGCCAGATACTGGTCGTTGAGCTATAAAGAGAAGACTTCGCTGAGTTTCCCGGAAGCGAGCGAAAGGCTGTATGGGCTTCTCGGAGAGGCAACCAGGATGCGCCTTATAAGTGATGTCCCGTTAGGGGTCTTTTTGAGCGGCGGCGTTGACTCAAGCTGTGTCGTCGCCCTTATGAGCAAATTCTCATCCGGGAAAGTAAAGACATTCTCCATAGGCTTCAGTGACCGGGATTATGACGAGCTCAAATTCGCCAGGTCTATTTCGGAGCGGTTCGGCACTGAACATAAAGAGTTCGTAGTAAAGCCTAAGGCCATGGATATCCTGCCCAAGCTCGCCTGGCATTACGATCAGCCTTTCGCGGATTCATCATGTATACCCACTTATTATGTGGCGAAGATGACGAGAGAGTTCGTGACCGTCGCACTTTCGGGCGACGGCGGCGACGAATCGTTCGCAGGTTACAGAAGGTACGGCGGTATCAGGCTTGCCGAATATTTCAGCATGCTTCCCAAAGGCGTTTTAAAAGCGGGATGTGCCTTAAGCCCTCCGTCCGGGTACTCAAACAGGTTCTTCAAAGGACTCATAAAGAACGCTGACCTGGCTGGGGCCTATATGGACTGGCTCAATTATTTCGACGCAGATGCCAGAAAAGAACTTTATTCCAATGAAATGAAGGAAAGTCTCAGCGGCAGCAGGAAGGAAGAGCGTGCAGGCAGCTATCTGCGCCGCATAATAAAACACTCTGACGCTGCGGAATTAACAGAGAGAATGATGAACGCGGATGTGAAGAGTTATCTGCCGGAAGACCTTCTTGTGAAAGTCGATATAGCCACCATGGCCAATTCCCTGGAAGGGCGGTCGCCTTTTTTGGACCACAAGGTGATGGAATTTGCCGCGTCACTGCCGCTTGCCTATAAGCTGAGAGGCCTTAATCAAAAGTATGTATTGAAAGAGGCCTTCAAAAAGGATATACCTATCAGTTTTCTAAATAGGAAAAAGAGAGGATTTGGCGTGCCCGTCGGCAAGTGGTTCAATAGCGAGCTCAAGGGTTTTGTTGATGATATGCTCCTCGGTAAGAAAGCGGCAGGCAGGATATTCTTCTCAAGGTCCGGCGTTGCGAGGCTCCTGGATGAGCACCGCAGCAAAAGAAGAGACCACACCCACCGGCTTTACGCCCTGCTCAGCTTCGAGATGTGGCACCGCAGGTTCATCGACAAGTCATTTTAAGAGTAAGGGCTTTTGAGATACTTGTTTTTGATTTGTTGCTATGATATACTTTAGTTAAGAAAAAAGGCTACAGGAGCGATCTTATGGAGAAAAAAGAGTGGGGCATGCCGAAACTGATAGTTCTGATCAGGGCGAAACCTGAGGAGAGTATTTTGACATTTTGTAAATACGCGGCCTGGCCAGAGAGTTCGGAAGGACCCGACGCTACTTATCCAAAGTGTACAACTAACCTTGGCCGCGGAGGAGTATGCGCATATTACTGCGATGAAAGTATTGCCACTTGACAGCTCTGTAAAAAAGTTTACAAAATATATATAACCGGTCAAGAGACAATAAGACCGACAAAGGATATTCATGCAGAAGGAAAAGTGGGGTAGGCCTAAGCTGATCGTTCTGATCAAAGGGGATCCAGGCGAAAGGGTTCTTATACAATGCAAAGTGACCGATAACGATCCTCCTTTTGTTGAGCCGAGCGTAAGTAAATACGGCTGCTGGCAATTTACCACCGAGTCATGCGGGGCTTCGTGTCAGTTGCTCTCCGGGAGTTAACTTTTCATTAAATCCTCGATCTGCCTTCCGAAAAAAAAGCCTATCTTCGTTCAATTTTAATGTTGATTATCCCCGCCTTTATGTTATAATTATATCCTTCTTATGGTTATACAAGTGCTTATAAAAGTAGGGGCGCTATTCTTCATAATGGCCATCGGCGCTCTCGCCAGGGCGAGGAAGGTCATAACCGACCAGTCCCTGGGCAGTCTCTGCAAGGTAGTCCTCGATGTCACGCTCCCGTTTCTTTTCATATATATCCTCTCAACGCAGTGCACCGGCGACAGGATATCCTCATTATGGTATGTCCCTCTTATGGCTATAGCCGTGGTGATGACAGGATACGCAGTCTCCAGCGCCGCCGCTTTTTTGATAAAGCTTCCCCCGTCACAAAAGAATATCTTCACAGTTATCATCAGTTTTCAGAACTGCGGTTTTCTCGCTATACCTATAGCCTTCGCGCTCTTCGGCGCCGAAGGCATTCTCAATATGGTCGTATTTAGCATAGGGTTCAACCTGCTCTACTGGACATTCGGGGTATGGCTTCTTACAAGGTCAAAAAGAGATGCCGGGACCAATCCCTTCCGGAATCTCATAAACCCGGGCATTATAGGGCTCGGTCTCGGGCTTGTGCTCGGTGTGTTTTCCGTGAGACTGCCTGATTTTTTCATGGACGCCGCCAGGATCTTAGGCGATGCAACGATACCGCTGGCCATGCTGGTGGTGGGGGCATTTCTGGCCGGTGTGAACATGAAAAAGAAAAAAGTGGAACTCAAGTTCATTTCAGCCGTGGTTGTCTGCAGACTTATCGTCATACCGCTTATCTTTCTCTTCTTAGCCAGAAATTTGGGAGGCATAAGCCAGCTGATGCGCTCTATAATAGTGCTCCAGGCGTGCATGCCTTCGGCCTCAACAGCTCCTCTTATGGCAAAGAGGTTCGGAGGAGATCCTGACCTGGCGGCAAGCGGGGTATTCTTTACAACACTTATTAGCATTATCACAATACCAGTTTTCATGAGTTTGGTTTAAAGAGGACGCAAATGGGAAAAAAGTTCGATACGATAGCGATACTCGATTTTGGCTCGCAGTACACACAGCTCATCGCCCGCAGGGTAAGGGAGGCGCGCGTTTACAGCGAGATACTGCCCCACGATATCAGGCCGGAGGAGCTTTTGAAGCGCAGGCCAAAGGGGATAATACTCTCCGGAGGGCCGGCGAGCGTAAGGTTCGGCAAAAGCCCTCGCTGCCATGGCGGGATATTCAACATGGGGATACCTGTGCTTGGTATATGTTACGGAATGCAGCTGATGGCGAAAGTTTCAGGCGGCGGGGTCCAAAGCTCAAAGAAGCGCGAATACGGCTATGCCAGGCTCAGGGTGAAGACTAAGAACCCGCTCCTCGAAGGGGTGGCAGGGAACAGCCAGGTCTGGATGAGCCATGGCGACGAAGTGACAGGCCTGCCGCGTGGCTTCAGGACGATAGGATATACAAAGAATTCACCCGTAGCATGTATGGAGAATAAAGCCAAGAGGCTCTACGGCCTGCAGTTCCACCCGGAAGTGGCCCATACAGCCCATGGTAAAAGAATCATAGGGAACTTTCTCTTTAATGTATGCGTGGCCAGAAGCGGATGGACGATGAGGTCTTTTGTAAAAGAGGCGATAAACGATGTAAGGTTCAAGGTCGGAAAGAAGAAGGTCATCCTCGGTTTGAGCGGCGGCGTGGATTCTTCGGTCCTGGCGGTCCTTTTGCACAAGGCAGTGGGAAAGAACCTTACTTGCATCTTCGTAAATAACGGGCTTTTACGAGAAGGCGAGGCCGAAAGGGTCATCAATACGTTCAAGAAGCACTATCACATCAACTTAAAGTATATAAACGCCGAGAGGATCTTCCTGAAGGCATTGAAGAATATAACAGACCCCGAAATAAAAAGAAAGATAATAGGGGAGAAGTTCATAAGGGTATTTGAAAAAGAGGCGAAGAGGCTGGGCGGGGTCAAGTTCCTGGCCCAGGGAACGCTGTACCCCGATCTTATCGAAAGCCGCTCATCTTTCGGCGGCCCCTCGGTTACGATAAAGACCCACCACAATGTCGGCGGCCTTCCCCGCAGGATGAAAATGAGCCTTGTAGAGCCTTTCAAGTACCTTTTTAAGGACGAGGTGAGGCTGGTCGGTAAAGAGTTGAAGCTGCCGGATGATATAATATACAGACAGCCTTTCCCCGGGCCCGGCCTTGCGGTGAGGATAATAGGCAAAATAACGAGAGAGGGGCTTGATATACTGCGTAAATCTGATACCGTGGTCATTCAGGAAATAAAAAAAGCAGGATTTTATAAAAAGATATGGCAGAGTTTCGCAGTGCTTTTACCTATCAAGACCGTAGGCGTCATGGGGGACGAGAGGACTTACGAGAACGTGATAGCCGTACGCGCCGTAAAGAGCCTGGACGGTATGACCGCTGACTGGGTAAGACTGCCCCAGGACCTTCTGGCGCGGATCTCCAACAGGATAATAAATGAAGTGAAGGGCGTCAACAGGGTAGCGTACGACATATCGAGCAAGCCCCCCAGCACGATAGAATGGGAATGATGAAAGACACATATAAAGGATTAAAAGAGGAATGCGGCGTATTCGGCATATACGGCCATAAGGACGCGGCCAGGCTGACATACCTGGGGCTCTATGCCCTGCAGCACAGGGGGCAGGAGTCTGCGGGCATAGCTGTTTCGAACCGCAAAGAAGTCAATTGCTTTAAGGGTATGGGGCTTGTTCCGGATATCTTCAGGAGACAGACCCTCAGGTCTCTTAAAGGCGATATAGCCATAGGCCATGTACGCTACTCTACAACAGGCTCGACGATAATAGAGAATGCCCAGCCGTTCCTGGTCAAGTATGCCAAAGGCTATGTAGCGGTGGCCCATAACGGCAATCTGGTAAATACATGCCGCTTAAGGCAAAAACTGGAGAAAGAAGGCTCTATATTCCGCTCCAGCATGGATTCGGAGATAATCGTCCATCTTCTCGCGAAGGAAAAAGGGCACTTCGAGGAGAGGCTCGTAAGTACCCTGAAGAAAATAAAAGGCGCATATTCTCTGGGTATCCTGATAAGAAATAAGCTGATTGCTGCAAGAGACCCTAACGGGTTCAGGCCTCTATGCATAGGAAAGCTGGGCGGTGCTTATGTCATAGCTTCGGAGACATGCGCGCTGGACCTTATACAAGCAAAGTATATAAGGGAAGTGGAGCCGGGTGAAATAGTTATAATAGATAAAAGAGGGCTTAAGTCGATAAAGCCTTTTGGAAAGAAGAAACCATCACAGTGCATATTCGAACATATATACTTTGCGCGACCGGACAGCAGGGTCTATGGCGGCAGTGTCTATGAGGCCAGAAGAGAGCTCGGAAGAGAGCTTGCTAGGGAATACCCTATAGATGCGGACATGGTCCTGCCTGTGCCCGATTCCGGCACATGCGCTGCTTTGGGTTATGCCGAAGCCTCCGCCATACCTTTTGAGATGGCTATCATAAGGAATCATTATATCGGCAGGACCTTTATACAGCCGTCGCAGGGAATAAGGAACCTGGGGGTCAAAATAAAACTCAATCCCGTAAGAGAGATCATAAACAAAAAGAGGATAATCCTGATAGAGGACTCCGTAGTCAGGGGCACCACTTCACGCGTCAGGATACGGACGCTCCGAGAGGCAGGCGCTAAAGAGGTCCATATGCTGGTAAGCTGCCCGCCCATCTTAAGCCCGTGCTTTTTTGGCATAGACTTCCCTACCAAAAAAGAGCTCATAGCCTCTTCCAGGTCCGTGGAGAAGATAAGAAGGTTCATAGGGTTGGACAGCCTGAAGTATCTGAGCCTCGAGGGTATGCTGAAGAGTATGCCTGCCGATAGTAAGGGATTCTGTACGGCCTGCTTTACGGGTAAGTACCCTATAGCGGTCGAGGACAAACAAGATAAATTCATTCTTGAAAAGAAATTTTTAAAAAGATGACATGGCGAATTGAGATCTGTAACAGACCGGGCTTTTTTGATGCCGAAGGTGAAGGCATAAAAAAAGATATAGAAGATATCGGTTTTAAAAACGTGAAGAATGTAAAAACCGCGCAGATTTACCTCCTTTCCGGCGATATAAACAGGGACACTGCGGCGAGGATCGCCGAAGAGCTCCTGATAGACAGGATCACACAGGCCTACTGCTTCAATACCACCATACTGAAAGAAAAAGACGCCTCGCACACCATAGAGGTAGCCCACAACCCCGGAGTTATGGACCCTGTGGAAGAAAGCACAATAAAAGGCATACGTGATCTCTTCATAAGGACCCCTGTCTGCGTAAGGACGGCGAAAAAATTCTTAATAGAAGGCAAGCTGAACGCCTCAGAGATCAAGACCATAGGCGAGAAACTGCTTTATAACAGGGTGATACAGCATATAGTCCATGATCCGCAATCTGCAGTTCACACCGGTCAACAGCCTGCAGCCGACGAACGGGATTTTACAGTTAACAGCGTGAATATACTGAATGCAGATCACGGAGAGTTGATGCGCCTGTCAAGACAGGGGCAGCTATTCCTGAATCTGGAAGAGATGAAGGCTATAAAAGAGTACTTCACGCGGCTTGAACGCAACCCCACCGATTGCGAGCTCGAAGCCATAGCCCAGACATGGTCTGAGCATTGCAAACACAAGACGCTCCGGGGTATGATAAATTATAACGGTAAGACCATAAATAATCTCCTGAGAGAGACGGTGATGAAGGTCACAGAAGAGCTTAATAAGGACTGGTGTGTTTCGGTCTTCAAAGATAATTCAGGCGTTATAAGGTTTGATGAAGAGCATGACGTATGCTTTAAGGTCGAAACACACAACCACCCCTCGGCTCTGGAGCCTTACGGCGGTGCGGGGACGGGCATAGGGGGCGTTATAAGGGACATATTGGGAACGGGCCTCGGAGCGAAACCGGTAGTCAATACCGACATATTCTGCTTCGGCCCACCGGATTACCCGCACACAAAACTGCCCAAGGGGACACTCCACCCAAAGAGGGTGATGAAAGGCGTAGTGAGCGGTGTAAGGGATTACGGCAACAGGATGGGGATACCTACTTCGAATGGCGCGGTGCTTTTTGACGAAAGGTACATAGGCAACCCCCTTGTATTCTGCGGCAACGTCGGGATCATGCCTAAGGGCAGATCGGCAAAAACAGTCGACGGCGGGGAATATATTCTCCTTCTCGGAGGCAGGACCGGAAGGGACGGCATTCACGGTGCTACATTCTCTTCAGGCGAGCTTACGACCGAATCGGAAGAAGTATCGGGTTCCGCCGTCCAGATAGGAAATCCGATAACCGAAAAGAAGATAACCGATGTTCTGATACAGGCCAGGGACGAAGGGCTGTATAAGCATATAGATGATTGCGGCGCGGGAGGGCTTTCAGGTGCTGTAGGCGAGATGGGCGAGCATACCGGGGCGGAGGTGCAGCTCGAAAAAGTGCCCCTTAAATACGACGGCTTGAGTTATACCGAGATATGGATATCGGAGGCTCAGGAGAGGATGGTCCTGGCGATCGAGCCTTCGAAACTCGAAAGGGCCTTGGATATATTTTCTTCCGAGAATGTCGAGGCTACGGTCATAGGAAAGTTCACCAACGACAAAAAACTGCGCCTTACATATAATAAGGAAGTGGTAGCCGATCTCGATATGGACTTTCTGCACCATGGTTTGCCTAAACTGAAGAGGGAGGCCGTATGGAAAGAGCCTGCCTGCGAAGAGCCGCGCTTGAAAGAACAGAAGAACCTGGGCACAGCACTTAAGAAGATACTGTCGAGCTGGAATGTCGCCAGTAAAGAGTGGATCATAAGGCAGTACGATCATGAAGTCCAGGGTGGAAGTGTTTTAAAACCGCTCCAGGGTGCATCGAACGACGGCCCTGGAGACGCGTGTATCACAAGGCCGATACTTGATTCAAAGAAAGGCGTTATAGTCTCTAACGGCATCAACCCGAGATACGGCCTGATAGACCCCTACCATATGGCGGCGTCGGCCATCGATGAAGCGCTCAGGCAGATAATATCCGTTGGAGGCGACCTGGAGAGGGTGGCGGTATTGGATAATTTCTGCTGGGGGAACACAGATAAGCCTGACAGACTTGGGGGGCTTGTAAGGGCGGCTTACGCGTGCTACGATGTGGCAAAGGCATACGCCATTCCTTTTATTTCAGGAAAGGACAGCCTGAACAATGAATACTCCTCCGGCGGTGAAACGATAGCGATACCACCCACGCTCTTGATCTCCGCCATAGGCGTGATGGATGATGTTACTAAAGCGCTCTCCATGGACCTTAAGAAGTCCGGGAACCTTATATATATAGTGGGACTTACAAGGAATGAGCTCGGAGGGTCGCATTATTATCATATAAACGGCTTCCTGGGCGCGAATGCCCCGAGAGTATATGCAGAGGAAGGCAAGGTCCTTATGGACAGGCTCAGTTCGGCCATGAGCAGGAATAAGGCGGCGGCATGCCATGATTGTTCCGAAGGCGGGATAGGCACAGCAGTGGCTGAAATGGCGTTCTCCGGATCGCTCGGAGCTAAAATAGACCTTAGAAAAGTACCGCTTGCTGAAAAAATAGATAAGGACGACCACATACTCTTTTCCGAATCGAACACAAGATTCATAGTCGAGGTCCCGAAGAAAAATAAGACGAAATTCGAAAGATCGCTCAAAGGCGTGCCATTCGGCCTTATCGGAGAAGTAAGCAGCTCAAAAGAGCTTGTCGTTAAAGGGTTGAGCGGCGGCAATGTCCTGAAAGAAAAGATTAAAGACCTGAAGAAGGCATGGCAGAAAACATTCGCGGATTATTGATATGAAACCACGGGTTATTGTATTACGGACGGCAGGGACTAATTGCGACATGGAGAGTGCATTCGCCTTCAGGAGCGCGGGCGCGGAGGCTGAGCTCGTCCATATAAATAGCTTAAAAGACGGCACCAGGACACTAAAGAACTACCACATACTCGTTATACCGGGAGGGTTCACCTACGGCGACGACATAGCCAGCGGTAAGCTGCTGGCAAACGAGCTCAAATATACACTGCTCGCCAGCATAAAGGAATTCCTTTCTCAGGATAAGCTGATCATAGGGATATGCAACGGTTTCCAGGTGTTGGTGAAATCAGGGCTCTTGCCGGGACTCAAGGGCGATTCCAGGATCGAGGCCACGCTCAACCTTAACAATTCGGCCAGGTTCGAGGACAGATGGGTCTATCTGCGAATGGAGAAGGGTAAAAGCCGTCGGGCAAAATGCGCCTGGACAAAATATGTTAAAGATAAAATATATCTTCCCATCGCTCATGCGGAAGGAAAATTCATACCGAAAGACAAAAAAACACTCGGCAGACTGAAAGATAACGGCCAGGTGATCTTCAGGTATGCGAATGCTAAAGGCGTATCCGATGGTTATCCCTGGAATCCTAACGGATCAGTGGACGACATCGCTGGTATATGCGACCCAACAGGAAAGATACTCGGCATGATGCCCCATCCTGAAAGATTTATACAAAAGACCCAGCATCCGCGGTGGACAAGGGAAAAACTTTCGGATGAAGGGGACGGACTCGCGGTTTTTCGTTCCGGAGTTGACTACATAAAGAACAGGAAATGCCGATGACAAAACTACCATGCAGGGGACAGGTCTCTTCAAGTGTTTTATACATCTTGAGACCTGCCCCCATAATTACGAAGCGACTCGATGTCTCGTCGGGGCTTTTCAATATAATGTGGTCGCATAGCACAAAAAATACCATATATTGTAGTTTTAAGACCTTGACAAGGTCTTTTTAATATGCTATACTTTTGCATAAGTTGCTTTACTGAACCTTCAAAGTTTATGGAAGATTTATTTTTTAGGTTTACTCGATAAACTTAAGAAGGTTTTTTATTGAAATATTACTTAATACTTATTAAAAAGAAGTGAAGGGGGATGTATGAGCCTGTCAGTAAACGTAAATTCCAACCTGACCGAAAATTCCAAAAGGGTCCTAAAAAGGCGCTATCTCAAGAAGAACCTTGAGGGAAAGATCGTGGAAAGCCCTTACGAGCTTTTCCTGCGCGTCGCGAAGAATATCGCGAAAGCCGATCTCAATTACGATAAGGACGCGGATATCGACGAAACGATAAACGAGTTCTTTGCCGCGATGGCGGGTCTGGAATTTTTACCGAATTCCCCCACACTTATGAATGCCGGGAGGGACCTGCAGCAGCTGAGCGCCTGCTTCGTCCTACCCATAGAAGATTCCATGGAATCCATCTTCGAGAGTCTCAAACAGACGAGCCTCATACATAAATCCGGCGGCGGGACGGGGTTCAGTTTTTCAAGACTGCGTCCGAAGAACAGCCAGGTAAAGACGACCGGCGGGGTTGCCAGCGGGCCGATATCGTTCCTTAAGGTTTTCGATGCTGCGACGCAGGCCGTGAAGCAGGGCGGCACCAGGCGCGGAGCGAATATGGGGATATTGAGAGTGGATCATCCGGACATCATGCAGTTTGTAACCTGCAAAGAGAACGACAAAGAGATAACCAATTTTAATATCTCGGTAGGCGTTACCGACGAGTTCATGGACAAGCTGAAAAAAGACGAGGATTACGACCTTATAGATCCCCATAACGGAAAGACACAAGGTAAGTTGAACGCGAGAGATATGTTCAACCTTATAGTCAAGATGGCCTGGAAGAACGGCGAGCCAGGCATAGTCTTTATCGACAAGATGAATGAGGGCAATCCGACCCCAGGCATAGGGATGATCGAGTCCACCAACCCGTGCGGAGAACAGCCTCTTTTGCCTTATGAAAGCTGCAACCTCGGTTCCATAAACCTGGCCAAGATGACAAGTGAGGGGGAGATAAATTTCTCAAAGCTTTCCAGGACCGTAAAGACAGCAGTACACTTTTTGGATAACGTTATAGACATGAATGAGTTTCCCATAGAAGAGATAGGCCGGATGACCAGGGCGAACAGGAAGATAGGTCTGGGTGTTATGGGTTTTGCTGATATGCTTATTAAGTTAGGCGTGCCGTACAGTTCGGATGATGCTGTATCCATTGCCCGGGAGGTCATGAAATATATCCACAGCGAAGCGGCGACGGCATCCGCCGAGCTTGCCGAAAAAAGAGGCACGTTTCCCAATTTTGAGGAAAGTATTTACAGATCTAAAGGCCGGGAGTTAAGGAACGCGACGCTGACCACTATAGCCCCTACAGGCAGCCTCTCTATAATAGCGGGATGCTCCAGCGGCATAGAGCCGCTCTTCGCGCTCGTCTATTATAAAGAGGTAATGGACAAGGACAGGCTGCCGGAGGTGAACGAAGAGTTCAAGAGGATAGCAGAGGAGAGGGGATTCTATTCCGAGGACCTCATGAAAGAAATAGCGAAGACCGGGACCATCCACGGCATAGACGAGGTCCCGAAAGACATAAAGGATGTATTTATCACATCGCACGATATATCCCCGGAGTGGCACATAAAGATACAGGGCGCGTTCCAGGCGTATACCGATAACGCGGTATCGAAGACCATAAATTTTCCCCAGGAAGCCACGATACCGGACGTCGAAAAGGCATATAAGCTCGCCTACAAGCTCGGCTGCAAGGGCGTTACGATCTACAGGGATAAGTCCAGGGAAGAGCAGGTGTTGAATGTCGGGGACATCAAGTCTGACTGCGAAAAGACCGAGATAATGGTCCCTGCGGAAAAGATAAAGCCTAAGCCCAGGCCGACCATTGTAAGAGGGACCACTTCAAAAGTCGGGACCGGGTGCGGAAGCCTCTATGTCACCATAAACGAAGACGAGGCAGGCCATCCTTTCGAGGTATTTATGCAGATGGGCAAGGCCGGCGGGTGCGCGGCAAGTCAGCTTGAAGCTATAGGCAGGCTTGTATCCCTTGCGTTCAGGTCGGGTGTGGAGGTAAAGTCTATAGTTGACCAGTTAAGAGGCATAAGGTGCCCTTCCCCCAGCTGGGAAAAGGGCGGCAGGATATTCTCATGCTCCGACGCCATAGCGCGGGCGGTGGAACAGCACTTGAGTGAAAAGAAGGAATCACAGGAAATACAAGTAGCCGCACAGGATACCGTGAACAATTACTCTGGCAAAAGATCTTTGAAGCTGGGTAACGTAGTAGGCGTCTGCCCTGATTGCGGCGGAGCACTGCGTCATGTTGAAGGGTGCACCGTATGCCGCGCCTGCGGATATTCCAAATGCGGATAAACACTGTCATGCCCGCGAAAGCGGGCATCTAGGCATGGATTCCCGCTTGCGCGGGAATGACACAGGGTAATTCGTGGAGAAAAAACTTAAGAAGGACCTGGGTCTCCTGGACGTATTCTGTATAGCATCCGGAGCTATGATAAGCTCCGGATTATTTATTTTACCGGCGCTTGCTTTCGCGAGGACAGGCCCCGCCGCTATCCTGTCGTATCTTTTGGCCGGTGCATTTGTGCTGCCGGCAATGCTTGCAAAGGCAGAATTGGCCACCGCAATGCCCAAAGCAGGGGGCACATATTTTTTTATTGAAAGGGCTATGGGCGCATCCGTCGGGACGATAGGCGGGTTGGCCAACTGGTTTTCCATAAGCTTTAAGAGCGCCTTCGCGCTTGTCGGCATAGGCATATTCGCGACGCTGATAGACCCCAGTGTAACAGAGATGGAGATAAAGCTCCTGGCCGTAGGAAACTGCCTTTTCTTCGCGATCGTCAATATAATAGGCGTTAAACATACGGGGAGGCTGCAAGTGTTCATAGTGACTCTCCTGATAGGCATGCTCCTTTTTTATATAGGCAGGGGGTTTATCTTTGTAAAACCGGAAAGATATACTCCTTTTATGCCTTTCGGGTGGAATTCGGTCTTTGCGACCGCGGGACTTGTATTTATCTCATTCGGCGGACTCACCAAGATATGCGCCGCTGCGGAAGAGGTGAAGAACCCGGGAAAGAACATTCCTCTCGGGATGTTCCTGGCCTTTACCGCGGTCATGCTGCTTTACGCCGCGGTCGTTTTTATAACTATCGGGCTACTCGATTTTTCTGAACTTTCAACCTCTCTTACTCCCATATCGGCCGGCGCGAACGTATTTATGGGCGGCCTCGGCGTTGTCATAATGGCTTTCGCCGCACTGCTTGCTTTTGTATCGACCGCCAATGCCGGGATAATGACAGCATCCCGCTCAGCCATGGCGATGTCGAGAGATTGTCTCCTGCCCCCATTTCTTAAAAAAATAGACTCGAGAAGCAAGACCCCGAGGCTATCTATAATTGTTACGACCGCCTTCATGGTAGGGGTTATAATGTTCTTAAGCCTCGAGAACCTGATCAAAACCGCTTCTATCTTACAAATAGTACTATTTTTATTGGTAAATCTCTCTCTTATTGTCATGCGCGAAAGTAACATACAGAGCTATAGGCCGCAGTTCCGCGTTCCCGGATACCCGTGGTTCCAGATATTAGGTATTATCGGATGCGGGTTCCTGATATTTAAGATGGGAAGCACCCCGCTTTTACTCACGGGTTCGTTCATTATATTCTCGCTCTTGTGGTATTTTATATATGCCAGGACGAGGGTAAGCCGCCAGGCGGCGCTCGTGCATGTTATAGAGCGCCTGACGGCGAAAGAGCTTGTTGAGACGACGCTGCCTGTTGAGCTCAGGGAAATTATAATGGACCGCGACAAGATCGTCGAAGACAGGTTTGACCGCCTTATAAAGGAGTGTTTTATACTGGACCACGACCCGCCGAGCGGCGATAAGGTCCCAGCGAGGGAGATCTTCAAGATAGCGGCAGATGTTTTGTCAAAAGAGCTTAGCATAAGCCAGGACACCCTTTTAAAGCTCTTTATAGCCAGAGAGAAAGAGGCGAGCACTGTCATTACCCCGGGTCTTGCCATACCCCATGTTATAGTTAAGGGCACCGGGAAGTTCGATATATTCGTGGTCCGATGCAGAAAAGGGATAGCCTTCCCGGGCGTACCGGACCCCGTTACTACGATATTCTTCCTCATAGGTTCCCGCGATGAGCGCAACTTCCACCTGCGTGCCCTGGCCGCAATAGCCCAGATAGTCCAGGATAAGGATTTCCAGAAGAATTGGCTCGAGGCCTCGAACGCCGAAGCGCTCCGCAACATCCTCCTCCTCGCCGAACGCAAACGCACCGAGTTATAAGCTCGACACATTTTTCATGCCGCTACATCCGGGACAGTACAGGCATATGTTGCCTCCGCTTGCCGCTCGAAAAAGGAACGCGCCTTTTTCTCGCTGTCGTTGAAATCGCACATTATGCTAAAAAGCTTATAATCTAGATTGCGCGATAAGGTATGTGCGATTTCAACAGAGTCGCTTCGGCAACACATGCCTGTACTGTCCCTCAATTGCAGGCGTGCAAAAATGGTCTTCGCTTCCAGGTTTGAGGAATGCTGGGGGTATACAAAACCCTGTATGTGGGTAATGCAAATACTTTTACGCGATAGCATAATAGCACTCCTCCGGATTAAGCC
>CAZKWI010000018.1:0-27188 GCA_964556455.1 uncultured Planctomycetia bacterium
AATACGGCTATATAATCGGGGAATGCCCCCCATAGCCTTACATTATGCTTTAGTTTTGAGAGATGGACAGCCAGGGTAGTGCCCCAACCGCCATCACCGATAACCGCTATTCTCATAATAAAACCCCTATTGGTAATATATGTCAAGATTACCATATAGGGGTAATAAAGTCAATGGTGGCCCTATTACTTCTCTGCTACCGTCGAGAAAGAGATCTTGAACGTGTGCACGAAGACTATGCAGTAAAGGTAGTTATTAACCATTGCATATAAGGTGCCTGCTACCTTGCACATAAGCTTGTCTACGCCCTGATCTACATTCTTCTCCTTAAGCACGTGGAAGTGCCTGCTATTCAGCCCTGACGATTTCTTGAACCTGGCCAGGTTCTGGAGATCTGAAGGGTCTTTTATATATACTTTATCCTTAATGAAGTAGAGGCATCTCCTTGTCGTCTTCGCATGAACGCCGCCCTTGGTGATAGTTTCTTGGACAAAGACGTCTCTTTTGTTCTGGTTCCATTCAGTCAGGTTTTTGAATAGTAGCTTTCTCATTTTGGCACCTTATTTTAAGACTTTTTAAATTTTTTTAGTTACGAGGTAAAAAAAATACCCTCTTCCCCGTACACATTAAGTATACCATCGGATTTGGGCAAAGTCAATGGCCTATTTCTACCTTTTTATTTTCTTACAATATTGATCTTTTGCCCTATTTTAGCCTCTTCTCCGTTTATAAGGCGTATAATATTGGATTTATGCTTATAAGTGCTTATGATACATAGTATTACAGCAAAAATAACCAGCTCTATCGGTCTGCCCTGTAAAGCAATAGTTACAGGCAGGCTTATGGAACCTAATACCGACCCCAAGGAAACATATCTTGTCAATATAACAGCTAATACCCATACAATAGCTGCTATAGCCAGTGCTTTGGGGCATATAACGGCCAGAACGCCTGTGCTTGTGGCCACCCCTTTGCCCCCTTTGAATTTAAGGAATACGGTCCATATATGGCCGAATATCACCGCCAACCCCAACATTATACGGAATGTCTCAAAGTCTACATACGGGTTATTCATGTAACATATTTCAGCTAAAAGAGTTACGGCAAAGACACCCTTAAATATGTCCCCTGCCAACGCTATTATTGCAGGCAGCTTCCCCGCTGTCCGGAGGACATTGGTCGCTCCGACATTGCCGCTTCCGAAATTGCGTATATCGACGCCGCTTGATATCCTCCCTATGATATAGCTTATAGGGATAGAGCCGATGATATAAGCGAGGATAACCGCTACTCCGATAGTGATCATTTCTTCCTCCTATAGGCTAATCTCAGCGGGCTTCCCAATAACATGAAATCACGCCTTATCGAGCGCTCAAAAAAGGAGCTGAATTCCTTTGTGACCAGTTTTGTATCATTTACAAATATAAGGAATGCCGGCGGGCGGGTCTCTGTCTGGACCATGTAGCAGAGCTTCGGTATTCTTTTCGTCAGCTTTCTGGAGACGCGCTTCATCTTTAGCAAAAAATCGTTCAGGCGGCGGGTCTCTATCTTCGTATCCGTGTTGGCCATCACATATTTTACCATATCCGCGGCGGCCAGGACATTCCTGCCGGTCTTCGCCGAGGCGAATATTATAGGGTAATTTTGGAGCGGCGGGGTTTTCCGTATCATGGCGTTCTTATAATCGGCCATCTCTATTCTCTTCGCAAGGTCCCATTTGTTTACCACTATAACGCAGCATTTGCCGGATTTGACGATAAAATCGAATATCCTCACATCGTCATTCCTCAGGCCGTCATAGCCGTCTATCAGGAGAAACGTGGTATCGGACCTCTTTATAGCCTCCTTGGACCTCATTATGCTATACACATCGATGGCCTCTTTTATCTTGCGCTTGTGCCTTATCCCGGCAGTATCGATCAAAAGAAAAAGACTGCCCTCCCTTCTGAAATACGTGTCTATCGAGTCGCGCGTCGTTCCGGGGGCGTTATGTACTATGACCCTCTCTTCATTCAGCAGCGTATTCAAGAAAAAAGACTTTCCTACATTGGGTCTGCCTGCGATCGCTATCTTATAGACCACCTTTTCGGTTTCGCCTTTTTTAGCGGATTCAAGGGACTTTAAGATATCCTCGATGAGGGTGTTTATGCCGCGGTTGTGCGCTGCGCTTATCGGGTACGGGTTTCCAAGGCCCAGCCGGTAAAAGTCATAAAGGTTCTCTTCAAATGACCTGTTGTCAGCCTTGTTCACCGCCAGGAAAGTCTTCTTTGAGCTCTTCCTTATGATAGGCAGAAGCTCCTCATCCTGCGGCGTAACACCCGCTCTTATATCACAGACAAAGAGCAGTATATCCGCCCCGGAGATCGCGTGCTGTATCTGTTTCTTTACAAGCGATGACATCCTGTCGGGAGTCGCTTTCAGGAACCCGCCCGTATCGACCAGCCTGAAGCCGGACCCTGTCGCGCTGTCTTTATAGGCCGCCTCGACCCTGTCGCGCGTAGTGCCGCTAGTTTCATGTATCACGGCCCTGCGCGAGCGGATGATCCTGTTGAAGAGCGTGGACTTGCCGACGTTCGGGCGTCCTACTATGCATACGGTGGGAAGTTTAGTGGGGGTCATTTATAAGCCTGCTTCCTATCCTCAGGTAATCGAGCCCGGATATGACCGTGAATGCCACGGTTATGTTCCAGAGTATGTTAGAGTAAATGCAATGGGCAAGTATGCAGACTATGCAGATCATCTGGAAGAACGTGGTCATCTTTCCGAGGATCGTCGGCCTTATGTCTAGCCTGCCTCTCATGACATATATGATAATGCACCCGAGTATGATAAGGACATCCCTGGAAACTATTATAAGAGGCACGTAAGGGGGGAACCTCATGCCGTCGGGAAGGCTGCTCACCATAGAAAGCGAAACAACTCCGCTTAAAATAAGAAGTTTATCGGCGACAGGGTCGAGGAGCGAACCGAGTCGTGTCTTCTGGTTCCATGAGCGGGCAATATAGCCGTCCAGCGCGTCGCTTAATATGCATACGATAAAGATAATAAGCGCCACGGTAAACTGCGAATATACGATAGCGGCCACAAAAAAGGGCGCTAAGATTATTCTCGTTACGGAGATCTTGTTGGCAAGGTTCATGGAGCCCTCTTACTCGATCGACCTGATACGTTTTATGGGCCAGTACAGAAAGAACGCCTTCCCCACAAGGTTCTGCTGCGGGACAAAACCCCAGTATCTCGAATCTCGGGAGCTGGCGCTGTTATCACCCAGCACATAATAATGCCCTTCCGGGACTTTCGTCTTTTTGCCCTTGGTGCCGTAAGGTTTCTTGTTGTAATAATTATTTTTGCGTATCGAGAACGGCTCTTCAACTATACTTCCGTCGATATAGACATTGCCGCCCCTTATTTCAACGGTCTCGCCTCCCGTGGCTATAAGGCGCTTTATGAAATCTTTCTTAGGGTCTTCGGGATATTTGAATACCACTATATCTCCGCGTTCCGGTTCCCTGAAAGCGTAAATGAACTTGTTCACCAGGAGCCTGTCCCCTTCAATGAGCGTGTCTCTCATCGATCCCGAAGGTATCTTGAACGCCGCTACGATGAAAGTCCTTATTATAAGCGCCAGTATAACCGCTATAATAAGCGCTTCTGTCCATTCCCTCAGCTCCCTCTTAACCCATTCTCTCATCTTGTCTCCTATGCTGTCATGCCCGCGTAAGCGGGCATCCATACCATAGATTCCCGCTTTCGCGGGAATGACACTTATTATAACTTTAACGCGGCGATGAACGCCTCCTGCGGTATTTGAACATCACCGAACTGCTTCATGCGCTTCTTACCGCGCTTCTGCTTTTCCCAGAGCTTGCGTTTTCTCGTGATATCCCCGCCGTAACATTTAGCGGTGACCGCTTTTCCCACGGCGCGCACGTCTTCCCTGGCAATAACATTGCCTCCTATAGCCGCCTGTATAGCGACTTTATACAGCTGGCGCGGTATGAGCTCCTTCAGTTTCTCAGCAAGCATCTTTCCTTTATGGTATGCCCTGTCCCTGTGGACCATTGAGCTGAGCGCATCGCACAACTTACCGTTTATCATAATATCAAGCTTCACAATATTCGTCTTCCTGTAATCTATGAACTCATAATCAAGTGACCCGTACCCCCTGGTCACTGACTTTATCTTATCGTAAAAATCGACTATCACTTCGGAAAGAGGCAGTTCATATATGACCTGCGCGCGTTCCGAACCCACATATTCAGTGCTTATATACCTTCCCCTTTTAGATTCCGCCAGCTCAAGGATAGAGCCCATCGCTTCTTTCGGTAGATATATATAGCCCCTTACAAAAGGCTCTTCTATATAATCTATCTCTACCTGCGGCGGAAGTTTTGTGGGGTTATCCACGTCCACGGTCTGGCCGTCCTTCTTCTTCACCTTATAGATAACACTCGGCGTCGTAATGACAAGGTTGAGATCGAATTCTCTCTCAAGCCGCTCCTGTATTATCTCCATATGCAGAAGGCCGAGAAATCCACACCTGAACCCGAACCCGAAAGATGTGGAGGTCTCAGGCTCGTATATAAAGGACGCGTCCTGCAGCTTCATCTTCTCCATCGCGTCTTTGAGGGCCTTAAAGTCTTTGGAGTTTACAGGATATATCCCGCAGAATACCATGGGGTTCACTTGTTTATAGCCCGGTAAGGCATTTGTGGCGGGGTTCTCAAGATCGGTGATAGTATCTCCTATCACCACCTCTTTTGCGTCTTTTATTCCGCAGTTTATATATCCTACTTCCCCGGAGTTCAGGCCGTCTATGACTTCCGGTTTCGGCCTGAAAACACCCACTTCTTTTATCTCATAAGAGGCCCCCGTGCCCAGCATCTTTATCTTCATGCCCGCTCTGATACGGCCATTCACGGTTTTGACGTATATAATAACGCCTCTGTAAGTATCGTATGCGGAGTCGAACACCAGCGCCTGCAGGGGGTGGTCATCTTCTCCGGAAGGCGGCGGGATCTTTTTGATCACGTGTTCTATGATCTCCTCGGTCCCGATATTCTCCTTGGCGCTGGCCAGTATTATCTCTTTCGGATCAAGGCCCAGTATGTCAACTATCTGCTTCTTCGTCTTTTCTATCTCTGCGTTGGCAAGGTCTATCTTGTTTATGACGGGGATTATGGTGATATTATGTTCCAGCGCCAGATAGAGGTTTGCGACTGTCTGGGCCTCTACGCCTTGAGCGGCATCCACCAGAAGAAGCGCCCCCTCGCATGCGGCTATGGATTTGGAGACCTCATATGTAAAATCCACATGCCCCGGCGTATCGATAAGGTTAAGATTGTAGGTCTTCTTATCCTTTGCCTTATAAAATATCTTTACGGTACTGGCCTTTATGGTAATACCGCGCTCTCTTTCAAGCTCCATGTCATCCAGGAGCTGGTCCTTGAACTGCCGCTTGTCTATAGAGCCGGTAAACTGCAGTATCCTGTCGGCGAGTGTGGACTTGCCGTGGTCTATATGCGCTATGATGGAAAAATTCCTGATAAGTTCCTTCATTTTATCTTCGTGACGAATTCCTTCCCGAAATCGAGCATGCGGCGTGCCTTCTCCTCGTTTTCCGCTTCAGCGTACACCCTTAATATAGGCTCGGTGCCGGAAAGTCTGAAGAGAAGCCAGCTTGTATCCTCGCAGAGGAACTTTATCCCATCCAGCGTATTGGTCTCGACGACCTTGCTGCCCAGTATCTCTCCGGGGGGGGACTTTGCGATATTTGACATGATGCTCTTTTTTTCGCTGTCGGTGATCTTTATCTTCGTCTTCAGGTAATAATACGCGCCGAACTCCTTCTTGAGGTCGTCTATGATCTCGAGGATACCCTTCTTGCGGTGCGCCATCATCTCCAGCAGAAGAAATCCTGAGAGTATACCGTCCCTTTCGGGTATATAATCTTTAAAACCTATGCCCCCGGCCTCTTCACCGCCTATGAGGACATCCTCTTTTCTCATGAGGTCGCAGATGTACTTGAATCCCACCGGGGTCACATGCAGTTTCAACCCGTATTTATCGCATATATTCTTATAAACGGATGAGCCGCAGATAGTCGTGACCACAGAGCCCTTCAGTTTCTTATCTTCCACGAAGTGCCATAGGATAAGGGCCATTATATACTGCGCGTCTATGAACTTTCCGTCCGGCGTGCCGGCGCCTATCCTGTCCACATCGCCGTCAAGCGCAAGGCCGACGTCATATTTTCCTTTCTCAAGCTCCGAAAGAAAATCATTCAGGTACTGCTCTATAGGCTCGGGGTTCACGCCGCCGAAATCGGTCCTTGGTTCGGCGTGGATCGTCTCGGGCCTGCAGCTCTTCCCGGAGATAAGCCTTTCTGCGTAACGGCCGGCCGCTCCGTGCATGGAATCGATAAGGACCTTCAGACCGCTCGATTTTATGAGGCCGATGTCGACATACTCAGAAAGAAAGTCCAGCTGCTCCGGGATAACGTTGTCCGTCTTTAAGAGCCCCTCTGCCTTCGCGTCTTCAAGGGTCATCTCTTTTACGTCGTGTTTACATAAATTAGCCTCGATCTTTTTTATGATACCCGGGTCCGCGGACCCGGAGTAGAATGCCTTATATTTTATGCCGTTGTACTGCGGCGGGTTGTGGCTGGCCGTGATGATCACGCCGCCCGTAAGGTTCCTTTTCTTTATGGCGAAACTTATGGCCGGAGTGGGCGTTATCCTGTCGCAGAGAAGGACCTTTATCCCGTTGGCCGTAAGCACACCTGTTACGGTATCCGCGAACTCTTTAGAGTTCTTGCGCGAATCATATCCTACTATAAGCTCTTTACCCCTTAGCTCTTTCGGGTCCTTGACGTTGTTCACATAATCCGCGACAGCCTGTGCGACGATCTTTACGTTATCGAATGTAAAATTCCCATCCATCGTATCGCGCCAGCCGTCGGTTCCAAATTTGATCTTCTGCAATTCCTTTAACCTCCTTTTCTTAAGTCGCCGATCGCCTTCTTATAATCCTCTTTCTTAAATACCGCGCTTCCCGCTACGAGGGCGTTCGCACCGGCATCCAAGGCAAGCCGTGAAGTCTCGCTGTTTATCCCGCCGTCAACCTCGATGTCCTTTTTAAAGAGACCCCGCAATTCGCTTATCTTCGGAAGCGCCTCTTTTATGAACTCCTGTCCCGCGAAACCCGGCTCCACGGTCATGATAAGGACAAGGTCCAGGTCGCTCAAGATACCTTTCAATATGCCCAATCCCGTCTTAGGCCTTATGGAAGCGCCTGCCTTCTTGCCGTGTGATCTTATCTTTTGGATCAATCCCTTCGGGTCCCTGCACGCCTCCATATGGAAGGTGATGATGTCGCCTCCCGCTTTCGCGAATTCGTCGACGTATTTTCCGGGGTCGTCGATCATGAGGTGGACATCCAGCGGCAGTTTCGTGATCTTCCGTATATCCCTGACCACAAGCGGGCCTATGGTGATGTTGGGGACGAAATTGCCGTCCATCACATCTACGTGGATCCAGTCGGCACCTGCAGCCTCCACCGCCTTTATCTCTTCGCCCAGTCTGCTGAAATCAGCAGATAAAATGCTGGGGGCTATCAGTATTTTATTTTTCATGCGCATATCTCCATTTTCATCTGTTAGCGCTTCGACATCATACTATAGACCCTGCTTATATCCTCAAGCGCTATGATGCCTAAGGTCCTGCCTTTCTTCACTACAGGCAGTGCCCTTATCTCGGAATCTTCCATCTTCTTCTGCACGTCCGTAAGAAGCTCTTCCGGTACCACGATGGGGAACTTCGTCCTCATCATATCCCTGACAAGCCCTTTTTCGCCGTGTCTTTGTATATTCGTTACTATGTCCGCTCTTGTAAGGAGCCCCACCAGTTTCATGTCATCTATTATAGGGAAACTCTTCTGCTCGGAGTGGAATATGACATTTAAGACCTTAGCGAGAGGCATGTTGCTCTGCAATGTCAGGAATTCACTCGGCAGGACATCACTTACCCTGTACTTCCTTATGGTCTCCCTGACATCGACCTGAGACTCCTCGGTCGAAGCCGCCATATATATAAAGAAGGCTATCGCTATCAGAAAAATATGTCTGTGAACAATGCCCAGATACCCGAAGATCAGTGCGAAGACATGGCCGATATTCACCGCTATGGACGTCGCCTTCCTGTAGGGCATCCTGGTCGCAAGTATAGACCGCAGCAGCCTGCCCCCGTCCATCGGGAATGCCGGCAGCAGGTTAAAGCCCGCCAGGATCAGGTTCGCCCAGAAACACTGCGCTATCATCTGGGGCCATGTCGCAAGCGAGGGCGCAAAGAGAATCCCCTTGCCAAAAATAAGCGTGATAGGCAGGTAGAGGATCGACGCAAATACGATATTGAATGCGGGCCCCGCCAGGGATATAAGAAATTCCTGGACCGGTTTCTCAGGATACGACGTCATAGAAGCAAGCCCGCCGAAGGGGAGCAGTGTTATCTCCCTTACGCCTATGCCGAACTTTTTTGCGACAAGGCTGTGCGTCAGCTCGTGCAGGGTAACGCACAAAAAGACGAAGAATATGAAAAAGACGCCCTTTATCCCGTATGCCATGAAAAGGAACGGCAGTATCAGGAACGTGATATGGACGTTTATATTTATGTCGAATACCTTAAGCAGTCTGAATGCCCCTCGCATCTTCTTACACCCTCAATCTCGCCTTTGTGCTTTTCAGTTCATTCTTATCCATAGGGCTTATTATCGCAACATTCATGTTGCCTTCCTTAAATATCTTTCTTGCAAGGTCTCTTATCATATCGGCCGTCACCATGCTTATGCTGTCGATTATCTCATCGATATTATAATTGATCTCTTTTGATATCATCTTTTCACCGGTCCAGAGCATGCGGCTTAAGGTATCTTCCAGCCCCATGGAAAGCTGCCCCTTGTAAAAATCCTTTGCCCGCCTTAGTTCCCCTTCGGTTACAGGGAGCCTCTTTATCTTCTTAAGCTCTTTCGATATTATCTCTAAGGTCCTGGGGACTTTCTTATGATCGATGCCTGCGCCTATCATGAATACACCGGTATCCGAGTAATGTCTCGTCGACGTGGATATATCGTAGGCCAGGCCCCTTTTTTCTCTTATTTCATGAAAAAGCCGTGAAGACATATTCCCGCCCAGTATGATATGCAGGAGCTTCGATGTGTACTTATCCGGGTGGAACCTGCTTATATTATGGAACCCCATGGAAAGATGGGTCTGTTCTGTATCCTTTTCATAAAAATTGAACCTCGGCTTCTTCTGCTTTGCATTGTATTTCTTGAAACCCGGAAGAGGCTTCTTCTCCTGCCTTGAAAAGTGCTTTTTGACAAGCGCCGTGAAAGAGTCTTCTTCCACCTGCCCGCATACGCAGACCACCATATTGGACGGTGTGTAAAATCTCTCTCTATAAGCCTCCAGGTTGGCTTTTTCCATCTTGGCCAGCGTCTCTTCCGTGCCTACCAGCGGCATACCCAGCGCATGTTTGGGCCACAGGAGCTCCGCAAGCAGCTGGTGAACATAGTGATCGGGCCTGTCTTTATACATTTTTATCTCTTCATATATTACGCCCCGTTCCATCTCAAGGTCTTTTACGGCGATCTTGGGGTTCAGCGCCATATCACTAAGTATATCCAGCCCCAGCTCTATGAACTTCTTGGGCACTTTTACATAATAGCATGTTGTCTCATGGTCGGTAAAGCCGTTGAGGCTCCCGCCTATGCCCTCTATAGACTCTTTTATGTCCCTGGTGGACCTCGTCCTTGTCCCCTTAAAGACCATATGCTCCAGATAATGGCTTATACCCGTATTTTGCGTATTCTCATATCTGCCGCCGGCGCCTATCCATACGCCGAGCGCTACTGACTCCATATGCGGCATGTCCACTATCATAGATCTAAGCCCGTTCGGCAATACTGTCTTGTGATACATGATCTCTCCTTGTGCCTTTTATCTTTTTGAATCCAGGTAGTTCTGCAGTATAAGCTGCGCGGCGACCTTGTCACTCAGAGACTTCCGCTTTTTGCGGCTGAGGTCCCCTTTTATCATATCCCTCTCTGCCGAAGCGGTGGATAGCCTCTCATCCCACATCTTCACCGGAACGGAGAACTTCTTCTTCAGCATATCGGCGAACGATATGGCGTCTTTGGCCCTCTCGCCTTCCGTGCCGTCCATATTGAGCGGGAGGCCGACGACTATCTCGACAACGTCGTTCTGGCTTATCACTTTCTCAAGCGACCCTATATCCCCGCGCTCTACTGTATCAAGCCCCTGCGCTGTTATCTTTAAAGGGTCACTTACAGCAACGCCTATCCTCTTTAGTCCTACGTCAAGGCCGAGTATTCTCATATCTTCTTTACGGCCTTCCGAAGGCTGCGGGCGAATCTGCCGACATTACTCACCATATCGCGGCTGCCGAGGTTCTTTTCTATCAGCTTTATGACAGCGCTTCCTACTATCACCCCGTCTGAAACACGGGCTACCGAGGCCGCCTGCCGCGGTGAGGATACGCCGAACCCCACGCATACGGGTTTTTTGGTCGCTCGCTTTATGGCCCTTACGTTATTTACGATCTCCTTGGGCAGCTTGGCTCTAGCACCGGTGACCCCGGTGAGCGACACATAATAGACAAATCCGTTCGAACTCCTCGCCACAAGCTTTATCCTGCTGGGCGAGCTTGTAGGCGAAAGCAGGAATATATTCCTGAAGCCTTCTCTTCTGGAATGCGCCATAAGCTCATCTGCTTCATCCGGCGGCAGATCGGGCACTATCACTCCGTCTACGCCGGAGGCCCCGGCGTCCTTAACAAAATCTTTCACCCCGTACCTGTAGACCGGATTGTAATATGTCATAAGCGCTATGGGGACCTCAGAGTCTCTTCGTATCCTTCTTACAAGCCTCAGTATCCCGGCCATATTTATGCCTTTGGCCAGCGCCCTCTGTGAAGCCTGCTGTATCGTAGGGCCGTCCGCTATCGGGTCCGAGAAAGGCACGCCCAGTTCCAGTATATCGACCCCGCGCTCCGCAAGCTCCAGCGCCAGGCGTTCCGTCGT
This sequence comes from uncultured Planctomycetia bacterium, assembly GCA_964556455.1. GTDB lineage: Bacteria > Omnitrophota > Gorgyraeia > JABMRJ01 > JABMRJ01 > CAZKWI01. The sequence continues at coordinate 11,098 of CAZKWI010000018.1, forward strand.
TCTTATATCAGGGTCCCCGGCGGTTATATATACTATAAATGCCTTCTTCCCATCCTTTTTTAGCTGCCTGAATTTTCTGTCTATGCGGTTCACTCGCTCCCGTCCTTTCAGTTATAAGTTCAAGGCCTCTCTTATGATATCAGTATCTTTATCGCCCCTGCCGGAAAGACATACGATGATAATATCTTTTTTCTTAAGCCCCGGGGCCAGTCTCTTAAGATAACTGACAGCGTGGGCACTCTCGAGGGCCGGGATTATGCCTTCAGTTTCGGAAAGGAGCTTAAAGCCCGCCAATGCTTCTTTGTCGGTCGCCCCTACATATCTTGCGCGCCCTATCTTTTTGTAATAAGAATGTTCAGGGCCTACACCCGGATAGTCCAGTCCGGCGGATATGGAATGGGCGATATTTATCTGGCCGTCGTCATCCTGGAGAACATAGCTCTTGCTGCCATGCAGGACGCCCACTTTCCCGCCTATTATGGTGGCGGCGTGTTTTGTTGTATTAAGCCCCTTGCCGGCTGCTTCAACGCCTATGAACTTTACCCTTCTATCCTTAAAGAACGGGTGGAACAACCCTATGGAGTTCGATCCCCCGCCTACGCATGCCACCAGGTAACCCGGAAGCCTGCCCTCAGCCTGCACGATCTGTTTCCTTGCCTCGCTGCCTATAACAGACTGGAAATTCCGCACTATCATGGGGTACGGATGCGGGCCTACCACCGAGCCGAGCACGTAATGCGTATCCCTGACGTTCGTCACCCAGTCCCTCAGCGTTTCGTTTATCGCGTCCTTGAGCGTTTTCGAGCCGCTGTGGACAGGTATCACCCTCGCGCCGAGCAGTTTCATGCGGAAGACATTGAGCGACTGCCTCTTTATATCCTCGTCACCCATATAGACATCGCACACAAGGCCGAACATCGCTGCCGCGGTTGCCGTGGCCACGCCATGCTGTCCGGCGCCCGTCTCGGCAATAATACGCCTCTTTTTCATCCTTACGGCCAGGAGTACCTGCCCGAGAGTGTTATTTATCTTGTGGGCACCTGTCAGAAGCAGGTCCTCTCTTTTTAAGTATATCTTCGCGCCGCCCAGCTTCTTTGTAAGGTTCTCCGCAAAATATAAAGGCGTCGGCCGTCCGGCATAATAACGCAGATAATGATCGAGCTTCGAGATAAATTTTTTATCTCTCTTGGCCTTTTCGTATTCCGCCTGCAGCTCGTCCAGCGCTACCATCAGCGTCTCGGGCACATACTTTCCTCCGAATCCGTCAAAATGGCCTCTCTTGTCTGGTAACATGATACCTCTCCTTTTCTGCTTCGCCGAGCTTATGCTATATGCAAGTTTGGCTTCGCAGAATCTCGAAATCCTGCGAAGCGCCCACTGTTGTTTGGGCGTCATGCGCGAAGCAGGACTAAAACCCCATTAACTCGCGAACCTTTGAGCTGATATCGTCGCTGCGCATGAACGCTTCGCCTATAAGGACAGCGTCGACATCAAGGCTCTTTAAGAACATGATATCCTCGTATTTCTTTATTCCGCTCTCCGATATTACGGTCTTATCCTCCGGTATGGAGTTCACGAGGTTCGAGGTGACCTCGAGGTCCACCTCGAATGTGTGCAGGTTCCTGTTATTTATGCCGATTATATGGCTGTCCACGCTGAGCGCCTTCGCAAGGTCTTCTTCGTTATGGACCTCCACAACCGCGTCCATCGCCAGGTTCCTGCATATCTCAAGGAACCCAAAGAGCTCGCTTCTTGAAAGGAGGTCCGCTATCAAAAGAACAGCGTCCGCGCCGGCAAGCTTGGACTCGTATAACTGGTATTTATCGATGATAAAATCCTTCCTGAGTATCGGGAGATAGACCTCTTTTTTGATCGCGTCTATATACGAAAGCTTTCCCTGAAAGAACTTCTCGTCCGTAAGGACGGATATCGCCCTCGCGCCGTAAGCCCTGTAGACCTGCGCGATCTTTACAGGATCAAAATCCCTCCTCAAGGTGCCGCATGAAGGCGAGGCCTTCTTTATCTCGGCGATGAGCGATATCTCATGGCTCTTCGTGATCGCCTGCTTGAAGCCCCTTGCCGACGGAAGGACCGTAAGGAGTTTCTGCAGCTTATCGAGCGACATCCGCTCCTTCGCTATCTCAACCTCTTTCTTCTTCTCTTCAACTATCTTAGTAAGGATCATGATCTCTTCGTAAACTCCACGAATTTCTCTAAAACCGTTTTCGCTCTGCCCGAATCTATGGCTGCACAAGCTGCCGAAAGCCCTTCTTTGAGGTTGTCCGCCAGGCCTGCGGCAACGAGCGCGGGCGCGGCGTTTATCAGGGCCATATCTCTGCGCGGGGACTTCTTCCCGGAAAGTATGGACTTGACCGTATCGAGGTTCTCGTCTATTGTTCTGCACGCCACATCTTCCTTCGACGCCCTTTTAAGCCCCAGGTCCCCGGGCCTTATCTTATAATTAGTGACCTTTCCGTCTTTGACTTCCGACAAAGCGCTTTCGCCGGATATTGAGATCTCGTCAAAACCGTCCATGCCGTGGACCACAAACGCCTTTTTTGTCCCGAGGTCCCGCAGCACAGAGGCGAGTTTTGCCGTAAGGCCTTCCTCGAATGTGCCTATGACCTGGGCGTTGGCGCCGGCAGGGTTTGACAGCGGGCCCAGGACATTGAATATCGTGCGCCTCTTTACCTCCTTGCGCGCACCTATGACGTGCTTCATCGCGCTATGGTAAAGAGGGGCGAATAAGAACCCCACGCCGACTTCCTTTATGCATTCAACCGTCTCCTCCGGAGTCAGATCTATCCTTACCCCGAGCTTTTCCAGTATATCAGCGCTGCCGCAATGGCTGGTGTAAGACCTGTTGCCGTGTTTCGCCACCTTTGCGCCCGACGCCGCGGCTATAAAGGCCACGACCGTGGAGACATTGAAAGAACTGATCCCCCCGCCTGTACCGCAGGTATCGAGCACGGTCTCATAAGGGAGGCTTATCTTTTTCATCTTGTTACGCATTACCCTGGCGGCTTCGGCGATCTCTTCTACGGTCTCGCCCTTTTCCGCCAACGCTACAAGGAATGACTTCATATCCTCATGAGGAGCCTTTCCTTCCATGAGCTCATAAAAAACCTTCCGCATCATTCCGCCCGGGAGGTCCTTTTTTTCGGACAATACCCTTATCGCTTCTTTTATCATCGCACTTTCAGGAAGTTCGCGAGGATCTTCTTCCCCTCCCTGGTCAATATCGACTCCGGGTGGAACTGCACGCCCCACACCGGGAAATTCACATGTTTAAGGCCCATTATCTCCCCATCCTTTGTGTGGGCGATAACCTTCAGCACCCGCGGGAGGCCCTTCTCCTTAACGATCAAAGAATGGTACCTCGTCGCCTCGAAAGGATTCTCCACGTCCCGGAATATATCTTTTCCGTCATGGTATATCAATGACGTCTTACCGTGCATAAGGCTCCTAGCACCCATTATCCTGCCGCCAAAGACCTCGCCCACGCACTGGTGGCCGAGACATACGCCCAATATCGGTATGCGGTTGGCGAACTGCCTTATCACCTCGCAGGAAATCCCGGCGTCCTTGGGGGTGCCGGGGCCGGGCGAGATTATTATACGCTCGAAAGACACCTCATCTATCTCGTCTATGGTGATCTTGTCGTTCCTTTTAACCAAGGTCCTCTCACCCAGTTCACCCAGGTACTGCACCAGGTTATATGTAAAGGAATCGTAATTGTCTATTACAAGCATCATGGTATTACATCTCCTCGGCGGCGTCTATCGCCTTGACGAGCGCTGCGGCTTTATTCAGGGTCTCCACGTACTCTCTTTCAGGAACAGAATCCGCCACTATGCCGGCTCCGGCCTGGACATAGGCCGTATTATTCTTTATGACTATCGTCCTTATGGTGATACAGCTGTCAAGGTTCCCTGAAAAACTGAAATACCCGACACACCCAGCGTAGGGACCGCGCCTGGTCTTTTCGAGCTCGTCTATTATTTCCATCGCCCTTATCTTAGGGGCCCCGGTAACGGTGCCTGCAGGGAACGTGGCCCTCATGACATCGAAGGCGTTCTTATCGTCTCTGAGCCTGCCCGTCACATCACTTACAATATGCATAACGTGCGAATATTTCTCGATGGTCATGAGCTCATTAACGCTAACCGTCCTGTATTCACAGACCCTTCCTATATCGTTCCTGCCGAGGTCCACGAGCATGATATGCTCTGCCCGCTCTTTCGGGTCGTTTAGAAGATCCCTCGAAAGCGCTTCGTCCCGGCCTACGTCCTGCCCTCGCGGCCGCGTCCCGGCTATGGGGCGGACCTCCACCTTTCCATCCTCCGAACGGACCATGATCTCGGGAGACGAACCCACGAGCGTAAGCTTGTCGAATTTCAGATAGAACATGTACGGCGAAGGGTTCAGGGACCTGAGGGACCTGTAGATGTCTATGTGGTTCTTACCTGTGAGCTTCTTCTGCAGACGCTGCGACAGCACCACCTGTATTATATCGCCCTTTCTTATATATTCCTTGGCCTTCCTGACCATCGCCGCAAATTTCTTCTTTGTGTAGTTGGATTTGAACGACCCGGGCTTCTTTCTGCGCCTTCTCTTTTTTGCTTTCAATAAGAGAGGTCTTCTTATCCTCTTGGCTATTACCTCTATCCTTTTGACGGCGGAGTCATACACCCTGGACAGCTTCTCCGCAGAAATGCTCTCTTTTATCCCGACATTGCATATTATCTTTATCACATGGTCTATGTGATCGAAAATAAGCATCGTGTCGGTAAGCATGAATATGGAATCCGGCAGTTTCAGCTTGTCGGGATTTTCGTCCGGCAGATCCTCAAAAAAGCGCACCATGTCGTAACCCATATAACCCACCAGCCCCCCGCAGAAACGCGGCAGCCCTTCGACGGCCACGAACTTATACGGGGCTATCAGCTTCGCGATCTCTTTCAGGGGGTCGCATTTGACGCGGAATTTCTTCTTCGACTTGCCCCTTATGATCTCGATATTGGCGCCCTTCGACTTAAAGACAAGCGAAGGCTCGCAACCTAAGAATGAGTACCGCGCTATCTTCTCGCCGCCCTCCACCGACTCCAAAAGATATGAGTAACTGCCCCTGTCTATCTTCATGAACGTAGAGACCGGCGTCTCAAGGTCTGCTACGATCTCTTTATAGACAGGGATGAGGTTCCCCTGCTTCGCCAGCTCTATGAACTCTTCTTTTGTAGGTTTTATCATTTTTGTTTATAGACTTCTTCCGGGTTAAATATTCTCTTCTCCGAGATCTTCACTGAACCGTCGGAACCAAGCTCTTTATAATAACAGGTGAAGTACCCGGCATGGCAGGCGGCCACCTTCTGCTCCACTTTGAAAAGCAGCGAGTTCCCCTCGCAGTCGATAAAGACCGACTTCACCGCCTGCACATGGCCCGAAGTGCCGCCTTTAAGCATAAGGGCGTTCTTTGAGCGCCTGAATACATACACCTTACCCTCTTTAAAGGTCTTCTCGAGCGCCGCCTTGTTCATATAGCAGAGCGTCAGGACCTTGCCGGTCTTCTCATCCTGTATGACACAGGGTATAAGCCCCTTGTCATTGAATTTAAGTTGATTGAACATGTTTATACTCTCCCATGGCTTCCCGCTTTCGCGGGAATGACATTATATAATTATACGCGTATATCTATGCCCCTGTCCTTCAGGAACGCCTTCACGTCATTGATCGAAAATTCGCGGTAGTGAAAAATGGACGCCGCCAGCGCCGCATCGGCCTTTCCGTCCGTAAGGACATCGTAAATATGCTGGAGGGTACCGCACCCGCCCGAAGCTATTACGGGTATATTCACGGCCTCCGCGACCGTGCGCGTGAGCTCTATGTCGTACCCGTTCTTTGTACCGTCATAATCCATGCTCGTAAGGAGGATCTCGCCGGCGCCCCTCGAGGCGGCCTCCTTCGCCCACCAAACAGCGTCTATTTCCGTAGCTTTCTTTCCGCCGTGTGTATGCACCAGCCATTTACCCTTTACCTTCTTAGCGTCTATAGCTACGACTATGCACTGGCTGCCGAACCTGGTTGAAGCTTCAGTGATAAACCCGGGGTTTCTCACCGCTGCCGTATTTATGGCGATCTTATCACACCCTGTATTCAAAAGATCCCTTATCTGGTCTATGGCCGTTATCCCCCCGCCTACCGTAAAAGGCATAAATACCGATTCACCTGTTCTTGAAGCAACGTCCACCATGGTCTTCCGTCCCTGGATAGATGCCGTAATATCCAGAAAAACAAGCTCGTCCGCGCCTTCTTTATCGTAAACGACCGCATTCTCTACGGGATCTCCGGCGTCTTTCAAGTTGACGAAGTTGACGCCTTTTACGACACGCCCGTCCTTCACATCCAGACACGGTATTATCCTCTTTGCCAGCATATTATTTCGCAGCCTCGATTGCCTCTTTCAGGTCCAGCTTGCCTTCGTACAGAGCCTTGCCTATTATGCAGCCGGCGATATTCCTCTTCTTAAGCTCGAGGACGTCCTTGACCGATGTGACCCCGCCCGACGCTACGATATTCATCTTCGTCGCGGCGAGGACGGCGTCGAGGGCGTTAAAGTTCGGGCCCTTCAGCATGCCGTCCCTCATTATGTCGGTGAATACTATCGTCTTGACCCTCATATCCTCCAGCATCTTTATGAAATCCAGGACCTTTATGTCCTTTGTTTCTGTCCACCCCAGGACCGATACCTTCCCTTCCCTGGCATCTACACCCACTATTACCTTATCAGAGCCAAGCTCTCTCAGGACATCCACCAAAAAGCCCCTGTCCACCGCGCGCGTGCCTATGATAACGCGCGCTACACCACAGACGAGCGCCTTCTTTATGGTATCCTTGTCTCGCAGACCGCCGCCCAGTTCAATAGCAGGCTTCACGGATGAGGCGATCTCGCCTATAAGCCTCAGGTTCTCGAAGGACCCTGTCCTTGCCCCGTCCAGGTCCACGACATGTATCATCTCCGCGCCGCAGGATTCCCATTTTTTGGCCATACCGAGGGGGGTTCCCTCGTATGTCTTTTCGAACTTGAAATCTCCGCGCGTAAGCCGCGCTACTTTGCCGCCCAGTATGTCTATTGCCGGTATTATTATCATAGCTTTATAAAATTCCTGAGCATCTTAAGCCCAGTCTCCTGTGATTTTTCCGGGTGGAACTGCACCCCGTAAATATTATCCTTCTGTATCATCGATGTGAACAGAACACCATAATCCGTAAGGCCGGCGATGATGCTCTTATCTTCCGGCGCCACAAAATACGAATGGACAAAATAAAAATATGAATCATCCCCTATCTCCTTTAGGAGGGGGCACGGGGGATCTTTCTTTTTGGATCTCAACTGGTTCCATCCCATGTGGGGAACCTTCAGCTCTTTCGTCCCTTCAAATCTCTTTACCTTGCCTTTGAAGATGCCGAAACCTTTGTTCTTTCCGCCTTCTTCGCTCTCCTCGAACAGTATCTGCAGCCCCATGCATATACCAAGATAGGGCTTTCCTGAATCCAGGTACTGAAGGATGGCGTTCTTAAGGCCTCTTTCTTCTATCCCTTTCATCGTATCCTTAAAAGCCCCTACGCCCGGAAGTACGGCCTTTTCGGATGCAGCGAGCCTGTCGGCGTCGGATATTATCTCAACATCCGCGCCCAGCTTCTTAAGGGCCTTCTCCACGCTCCTCAAATTGCCCATCCCATAGTCGATCACCGCTATCATCTATAGTATCCCTTTCGTAGAAGGTACCTCTTTGCGCCTGGGGTCGATCTGCGTGGCCTGATCGAGCGCCACACCAAAAGCCTTGAAAACAGCCTCTAAAACATGGTGTAAATCTTTGCCTGCTATAAGATCTACATGCAGATTGACTACCACATTCTTGGCAAAACTTTCCAAAATATCACTGGCATCGCCCAGAGAATAATTCTCTTTTGATGTTATTTGAGTGCCTGCTGCCGCTTTCAATCCCGAGAACGCGTAACGGTTGCTGATGTCTATGGCCACCTTTGCCCTCGCCTGGTCCATTGGGACTTCGGCTGAACCAAATCTTTTTATACCGGCACATTCGCCCAGGGCCTTCTTGAACGCCTGGCCCAGGCATATACCGATATCCTCATTGGTGTGGTGCATATCCACCTTTAAGTCGCCCTTGGCCTGTACCTCAAGATCGAACAACCCGTGAAAACTAAATAGCTCGAGCATGTGGTCCAAAAAACCTATGCTCGTGTCTATCTTCGCCTTGCCTTTTCCGTCAATATTCAGCTTTACTGAAATATCCGTCTCCCTGGTCTTGCGCTTGATCTCGGCCTTTCTCTTTGTCATCTCTCCTCCGTTACTTCTCAAACCTTACCTTTATGGAAGCCAAGTGTTTATCCAGCCCTTCCAACTCCGCCAGCATCTGCACCGCGTTATTGACCTTCTCAAGGGCCTTCTTGGAATAGGCTATGACATGCTGTCTCTTGATAAAGTCATAAACACTCAAACCCGAAGAGAACCTAGCGCTTCCTCCTGTGGGAAGGACATGGCTCGGCCCTGCTATATAGTCGCCGACGGCCACAGGGCTGTAAGGCCCCATGAATATCGCCCCGGCGTTCTTTATTTTGCTCAATATGCGATTGGGGGACTTTATCATTATTGAAAGGTGCTCCGGCGCTATTCTGTTCACCACGTCGACCGCCTCGTTCAGGTTCTTCACCAAAACTATATATCCCCCCTCGGGGACTTCCTTCTTTACAAACTCAGCGAATCTCTTGGATGTCGTCACGAGGACCGACAGCCCCATAAGGTGCTCGCTCTGTGCCTTAAGGTCCGCTATTACAAAGTCCGGGTCGGAATACTGATTGGCTATTATGGCGATCTCGCTTGGGCCCGCCAGCATATCTATGTCGCAAAACCCGTATATCTGGCGCTTTGCTTCTGTCACATACTGGTTGCCGGGACCTATGATCTTGTCCACTTTCGGTATAGTTCTCGTTCCGAACGCCATCGCTGCTATAGCCTGCGCGCCTCCGACCTTAAAGACCTCGCTGACCTTAAGAAGATTTGCCACGGCCAGTATGTGCGGATCAACAGAACCGAATTTATTGGGCGGGGTACACATCACTATCCTCTTTACCCCAGCGATCTTTGCCGGCACTACGGTCATGTAAACGGTCGAGACGAGCGGCGCTGTACCGCTCGGCACATATACGCCTATCGCCTCCAGCGGCTGGAACTTCTCCACAAGGAGACTCCCGTCCTCACGGTCCTTCACCTTCCAGGTCTTGCGGAACTGCCTCTTGTAAAACCTGGATACATTATCCAGCGCGGCTTTCAGCACATCTATAAAATCAGGCTTTATATTCTGGTAGGCGCCGTTAAGCTCCCTCTCTGTAACCTTGATATCCCTGACAGGAAGATTCACCTTGTCAAACTTCCTGGTATACTTCACCAGGGCCTCGTCTCCGCGCGTCTTTACGCCGTCGACGATCTTGCGCACGGTATCCTGGACGCGCTTCTTACTCTGCAGGCTCCTGTCGCACAGGTTCTGGAACTGTTTACTGTTAGGCCTTATGAGCTTCATTTCAACCCCTTCTCGATTATACTTACACCTTTTTCAAGCGCCTCTTCCAGCCTGGCCGGCTTCTTACCCCCCGCCTGGGCCATATCCGCCCTGCCCCCGCCTGAGCCGCCTATAAGAACAGCTATCTTTTTAATGATATCCGATGCGTCAAGCCCGCACTTTACCAGATCTTCCGTAACGCCGCACACGAGGCTTGCCTTGGAAGAGTCGCTTGACCCCAGCAATATCACAGCCGAGCCGGCTTTTTTCTTTATGGCGTCCATAAGGCTTCTCAGCGCCTTGCCGTCCGCGCCTTCCACCCGGCGCGAAACTATATAAGAACGCCCCGCCTTCTTAGACTCTTTTATGAAAGTATCTATTTCGTTCATAAGCACATTGAGCTTGTCTGCCGCGGAAGCCTTCTTTATCTTCTTGGATTCCCTGGAGAGATCCTCTATCATCCTGGCAAATTTAGGCTTCAATTCCTTTATCCATTTATTCACGTCTTTCCTGTTGAATTCATCCGGCCCTTTTTTTACTATAGCTTCCGAGTTGAAAAGTACAGGCGCCAGGTAGTCGTTCATCTTCTCCATCGCAGTACTGTTATCCCCCATAGAGTTTTTAACGCTCTCAACGAGATCCTTGTATTCGGATACGGTCTTTTCTATGTCCTGGCTTATCCAGCCGTGAACAGCGTCGCCTGTAAGCGCTTCTATGCGGCGCGCGCCGGAGGCTATGGAGCTCTCACTCAGTATCTTAAAAGCCCTTATCCGGCCAGTTTTATCGACATGCGTTCCGCCGCAGAGCTCTTTTGATATATCGCCTATGGTCCTTACCATAACGCTCTCTTTGTACTTTTCGCCGAAGAGCGCGACAGCCCCGGAAGATCTTGCCTCTTCCAGGCCCATCTTAACCGTAGTCACTGGGATATCCCTTTCTATAATGGCGTTTATCTCTTCTTCTATGAACTCTATCTCGCCGGCGCCCACCTTCTTTGTGTGCGTAAAATCAAATCTCAGCCTGTCGGCTTCCACCAGGGACCCGTACTGCCGCACATGCTGCCCGAGCACCTTTTTAAGGACGCTGTGCAAAAGGTGCGTTGCGGTGTGATTGCGCATTATTCTCTCGCGCCTCTGTACATCTATCCTGGCCTCGACCAGATCGCCTACATTCACCTTTCCTGTTGTTATCTCGCCCATATGGTCTATAGTATCTTCGTATTTCCTGGTGTCATGGACAACTATCTTTAAGCCCCCCTTCACAAGCACTCCGCAGTCGCCCGCCTGACCCCCGGCCTCGCCGTAGAAAGGCGTTGTATCGAGCGCTATATGCACCTCATCCCCGGAGCGGGCGCTATTTACACGCTTGGTCTGGCCGCCGAATTCTTTCAGGATGGCCAGCACCTTTGCCTGAGCTTTTACTTCATCATATAAAAATTTTGTCTTCAGGTTTACGTCTGACAACTTTTCAACGAATATCGACCCCGCCACTTTGCTCTTGCTCCTGGAGCGCTCCTTCTGTGCTTTCAGCAGCCTGTCGAAACCCTCCATATCAAGCGTCATACCGCATTGCCCGGCGGACTCTTCAATAACATCCAGGGGTATACCCTTTTCGTCATAGTACTTAAATATCGTGGAGCCCGGTATATCCTTTTCTCCTTTTTCTTTCAGCCACCCTATCTCTTCTTCCAGGCGCGGCAGGACGGTATCGAGGACCTCTTTGAGATTCACCTCTTCGGTAAGTACGACATCTTCTATGTCAAGGCTCCTCTTTGCCATCTCAGGGTAAGCGCCCTTCATCACTTTCACTACGGCCGGAACAGCGCTGTGCATAAAAGGCTCACGTATACCAAGCGCCCTTGCCCTCTGGGACGCCTTTCTTATGAGTTTTCTCACTACAAACCCCCGGCCTTCGTTCGACGGCCTTACACCGTCGAATATAGCGAACGTCACCGCGCGGACATGGTCCGCTATGGCGTTCATATGCGAGTCAGTCTCTTTATCGCGGCCGTAATCGGCTTCCAGCTCCCTGGCGATAACTTTTATAATATATGCGAAAGTATCTATGCCGAAATTGGTGCGCTTATTCTGCATCACCGCAGCCAGCCTTTCGAGCCCCATGCCTGTATCTATATTCTTCTTCGGAAGGGGCTCAAGCGCGCCGCCATCTTTTCTGTTGAACTGTGTAAAGACAAGGTTCCAGATCTCTACGAACCTTCCGCAATCGCATGAAGGGTCGCACTCTTTCTTGCAGCAGCCTGTTCCCGGGCCCCAATCATAGAATATCTCGGAACACGGCCCGCACGGGCCGTTAGGCCCGTTCTTCTTCGCTTCGGAAGGCCAGAAATTCTCTTTATCCCCGAGCCGTATCAGCCTCTCCTTCGGGATCTTTATGAAGTTTACCCATATATCATAGGCCTCTTCGTCGTCTTTATATACCGACACCCAGAGCTTATCCTCCGGAAGGCGCATCTGGCGCGTGAGGAACTCCCACGCCCACTCGATAGCGTCTTTCTTAAAGTAGTCCCCGAATGAGAAATTCCCCAGCATCTCAAAGAACGTATGGTGCCCTGCTGTCCTGCCTACGTTATCGAGGTCGCCTGTGCGCAGGCACTTCTGGCACGTGGCTGCCCTGGTGAACATGAGGTTCCTCCCCATGAACTGGTCCTTGAACTGGTTCATTCCTGCGCCGGTAAATAGAAGCGTCGGGTCATGTTGCGGTATGAGCGAATCGCTCGCTACAGCAGTGTGCCGTTTTTTGCGGAAAAAGCTAATGAATGTCGCCCTGATCTTATCTACCGTCATCATAATTTTAGCCCTGTCATTCTGAGGAGCCTGAGGAAACCTCTTGGGCGACGAAGGATCTTATCCAGCTTTTGGGTAAGATTCTTCGGCGGCTTCGCCGCCTCAGAATGACAAATTTACAAACCATCGATTATATCGTTTATCACATCAAAAGAAAAACCTCGCCTGGCGAGGTATTCATAGACAGCCTTCTTGCGCCTGATGTTGCTGGCGTCCTCTAAACTCTCTATCTTTTTTTCGGCTAACGACGCCGCGAGATCGCGCTCGTTATAGCCTGTACTATCATCCCCCATAATAGTATCTATTAACCCCTTTTCCAGGCCCTTCTTTATAAGTTCGCTTCTTATCGCCAGCGGGCCTTTCGGCCTGAAGGCCATGCAGTCGGCTATCCATCTTTTGATAAACCGCGCGTCATTTATGAGGCCTTCGGCCTTCAGGCGCTCCATCGCGTCCGTGATGCCGCGCGAGCCGAAACCCTTTGCCCTGAGCCTTCCGGCCAGCTCTTTTTCGCCGCGGTCCTTTACGGCCAGCAGCCTGTAAGCGGAGTTGAGCGCTTTAGAGGAAGAGTTCTTATTCATCTTTGACTATCGTAAATCCCCTGTCTGTATATATCAATACATCCCCGCCCGCGCTTACTATCGCGGCGCTGTACTCCTCCATGCTCTTTATCGTTATATTGCCCACTCTCCGTATAACATCCCCAGCCCTTAAATTCGCGTAATGCGCCGGGCTGCCGCGCTCTACATCCACTATGATAACACCTTCTTTATCAGAGATACCGAGCCTTGCCGCGAGGTCGCCGGTGATAGCGGTGACCTCTATGCCCCTCCATTTCTTGACGACCATATCCCGGCCTTCCTCGAACGGCCTGCCTTCAAGGCGGGCGAGCTCTTCGTCGGAGGGCATACGGCCGATCTTGATAGCCAGTTTCACATTCTTCTTTTCCCTTACGACTATCAGCTCTACTTCCTTGCCTATCGGTATCCGGCTCACGTTAACCACGATGTCTTTAGAGTTCTCGACTTTCTTGCCGTCGAATTTCACTATAACGTCGCCTTCTTTAAGGCCGGCCCTGTACGCGGGGCTGTCTTTGACTATCTTTGAGACAAGGACGCCCTTCTGGTCGGAAATACCGAAATACTCACCCAGGTCCTCCGTGATATCCTGTATAACTACCCCGACCCATCCATAGGCTATGCTCTTGCCTTTTATAAGGTCCCCTATGACGAGCTTCGCGGAATTTATCGGTATGGCAAAACCGACGCCCTGGTACCCGCCTGTCGTGGAGAATATGGCCACGTTTATCCCTATAACATCTCCCGCGAGATTACAGAGCGGGCCTCCGCTATTGCCCGGGTTTATCGCCGCGTCTGTCTGTATAAGGTTAAGATAACCGCTCTTTTTAGACGGTAGAGAACGGTGAAGCGCGCTCACAACGCCCGCGGTCACAGTGGGTTTCGGGCTGTCTACAATGTATCCGAAAGGATTGCCTATCGCCACCACCCATTCGCCGGTCTGCACATTATCCGAATCCCCGAGCGGGGCCACGGGCAGGTCCCTGGCGTTTATCTTGACTATTGCAAGGTCGCTCCTGGTATCGCTGCCCTTAAGCGTCCCTTCAAATTTCCTGCCGTCAGGGAGTATCACCGATATCTTATCGGCCCCTGTAACAACATGCTCGTTCGTAAGCACATAGCCCCTCGCGTCTATAATGACGCCGCTGCCCAGCCCCATCTGCTTCTTCTCATATTCCTCGGGCATCCCCCTGAAGAAATCCTCAAAGAACCTCTCAAAGAACTCATCATGGAACGGGTTCTCGCGCCTGCCGTACGGGAAAGGCTCTCCCCTGAATTTGTGCGTGCGCTCAGTGGATATGCTCACTACCGCCGGGCCTGTATCTTCCGCCACGTTTATAAAGGCATTGCGGATATCGACTTCGCCAACCACTCTCTTTACGCCTTTTTGAGTGAACATCACCTTCGGGCCGGGTTGACGGTTCTTAAAGTAGAGGAAGGTAACGCCTATCACAATTACCAGTATAAGCAGTAAAGGTAAATAAGGAGCCCTGCGGTTCTTGAAACTACGATCTAACTTTGACATTGGATATTATCTCCTTCTCTATCTTTGACAATATCTTCGGGTTCTCCCTCAGGAAATTAGCGGCGTTATCTTTGCCCTGGCCTATCCTCTCTTCATTGTACGACAACCATGTGCCGGACCGCTGCAGTACGCCTGCCTTTTCTCCCATATCGACAGCCGTGCTCGGCCTCGATATTCCCTCTGTGTAGAGTATGTCAAACTCAGCCATCTTAAAAGGCGGGGCGACCTTATTCTTTACCACTTTAGCCCTCACGTGTATACCCTTGACCTCATCACCCTTCTTTATAGAAGCTGTCCTCCTGAGATCGAGCCTTACTGACGAGTAAAACTTAAGCGCCTGGCCGCCCGGTGTAGTCTCCGGGTTGCCGAACATTATACCGAGCTTCATGCGTATCTGGTTTATGAATATAACACAGGTTTTCGATTTGCTTATAGAGCCGGCAAGCTTTCTGAGAGCCTGGCTCATCAGCCTCGCCTGGAGCCCCATGTGGGATTTACCCATCTCCCCTTCGATCTCAGCCCTTGGTGTCAATGCCGCTACCGAATCGACAACCACCACATCCACGGCATTGCTCTTTACCAGCGCGGATACTATTTCAAGCGCCTGCTCGCCTGTATCAGGCTGTGATACCAGAAGATTATCCAGATCCACCCCGATGATCTTGGCATAAGTGGAATCGAATGCATGCTCGGCATCTATAAAAGCCGCCTGGCCGCCGGACTTCTGGGCCTGAGCTATGATACTCAAAGTAAGCGTGGTCTTTCCGCTGGCTTCAGGGCCATAGATCTCGATAACGCGGCCCCTGGGCAATCCCTTTACTCCCAATGCAAGATCCAGGGAGAGCGCCCCTGTAGGTATGGCGGGAATATCCAGCTTGTAATTCTGCCCCAGCTTCATTATAGAGCCTTCGCCGAACTGTTTTTCGATCTGGCTTACGGCGAGCTCAAGGGATTTGGCCCTGTCCTGCGCCTGCGGTGCGATGCTTTTGGCCTTCTTTAACTTTTTCATAACTACCCCCTTTTTTTGTTATATCATATCATTATTAAGTACAGTATTATACTCTATGAACAGTGACTTGTAAAGTAAAATCTGCCTTTTTCACCCTTAGTAGACACAAAAAAGGGCCTTTTTATTACATTTTTCTTAAAAAACTGCCCCGGAATGGACAATCGCGGGAAGGAGGACTATGGAGGTCTTCGGTCTGTGAAGAAGCAACGCCAAATTGCTAATATTTAAAGCTGGGTCTCAAGTGCTAGAGGACAGCTGTCCGGGGCCGGAGCCAGGGCACGTTTCCGGTGTACACTGGTTTGTCCTGGGAACTCCGTCCGCGTCCGTAAACGACTGAAACTTGCCCTTAGTCACGCTGTCACAGCAGGCCAGCACCGCCTGCTCAGGGCTAAGCTTTACCCTGGTTATCTCTATTGGTTTCCATTTAAGCTTCTTCTTGGGTTCTTTATTATTTTTTCTTTTTGGCACTTTGCGCTCCCATTACTCATTCTTTTATATAAATTAAGTATACCTTCTATATTTGATTTTGTCAAGAGTAAAACCTTTTTGGTGATGTATAATGTTTTACGCGGAGACAAGCTCAAAACCATGTCATTCCCG
>CAZKWI010000019.1:0-25853 GCA_964556455.1 uncultured Planctomycetia bacterium
CCATCTGTATATGTATAAAGGGTGGTCTTCTCAACAGATCCTTTATAATAAGCCTGTGAGTACTGTATCTGCTCTTCGCCTTTTAGCCCCGCGTAGTAGCTTGCCTGGCGCTTTACAGCGTCTGTCTTAATGGTGACTGTGCCGGCTGACTGGTCGAAGGAGTCTATGGCGTCGTCTTTGTAGTTTACGCTCTTTGCGAGCTCATCATTGGAGCCGTAGGTGAATACTGTGGTGGACTTTTTGGATTCCTGGCCCTTTACGTTGCCTTTGAATTCATATGAGAATAGTGAGAGCTCTTCTCCCTGGTCTCCTGTGTAGTAGGTCTCGTTGCGCTTTACTCCGAGGTCCGCTACTGCAGGCACTGTGCCTGTTGTGCGTTCTGTTGAGTCTTTGTATGCGGTGGCTAATGTGAGGGCTCCGTTGGTATAGTCATAAAGGGTGGTCTTCTCAACGCTTCCTTTATAATAGGCTTGTGAGTACTGTATCTGCTCTTCACCCTTAAGCCCTGAGTAGTAGCTTGCCTGGCGCTTTACAGCGTCTGTCTTAATGGTGACTGTGCCGGCTGACTGGTCGAAGGAGTCTATGGCGTCGTCTTTGTAGTTTACGCTCTTTGCGAGCTCATCATTGGAGCCGTAGGTGAATACTGTGGTGGACTTTTTGGATTCCTGGCCCTTTACGTTGCCTTTGAATTCATATGAGAATAGTGAGAGCTCTTCTCCCTGGTCTCCTGTGTAGTAGGTCTCGTTGCGCTTTACTCCGAGGTCTCCTTCACCGGGGGTTACGCCTGTTGTGCGTTCTGTTGAGTCTTTATAGGATACAGACAGGTTTAATGCGCCATCTGTATATGTATAAAGGGTGGTCTTCTCAACGCTTCCTTTATAATAAGCCTGTGAGTACTGTATCTGCTCTTCACCCTTAAGACCTGAGTAGTAGCTTGCCTGGCGCTTTACAGCGCCTGTCTTTATGGTCAGCGTGGCTGTGGCCTGGTCGTATGACTCTATAGCGTCGTCTTTGTAGTTTACGCTCTTTGTAAGTTCGTCGTTCGAGCTGTAAGCATAGGTGGTTGTGCTGCTCACGTCCTGGCCGTTTGACTTATAATCGTATGTGTACCAGGCCTTTTCTCCGCCCTTAGTGCCTGAAAGCAGATAGAAGGTCTCGCTTCTATATAAAGTAAGGTCGGCGTCTGTGAAGATGGCGCTTCTTACCATCTGGTCGGTTATTTTGGCAAACTCTGCGCGCCTTCCTTTCCTGCCTGTTGTGTCCGCGGGATCTTCATAATAGTAGTAGGTGGTCCTTCCTGTCCTATGGTCCACTGTCTTGTCCGCTATTTCGTCGCCTTTTTCAATAGTGCGCTCGTTCACATCGGTTGTGTCGGGATCATCATGGTCTATGTAGTAGTAGGTGGTCGATAGATGTGTGTTGGCGGCGGGCGGGTTAATTATGTCGGCTCTTGCGACCATTCCGTCAAAGGTGTCGGACCGGGTCATCCTCTGCAGATCTCTTTCGCCTGTGGATTCATAGGTGTATCTTGTAGTGCTTCTTACATCCGTACCGTTGATCCTGTAGTTATATGTGTACCATGCCCTTTCCTCTCCCTTGTTTCCCGTGAGCTCATAGAACGTCTCTGACCTGTAAAGATTATCCGCGGGGGCGCCCCTGAAGACGACGCTCCTCACCATCTCGTCCTCTATCTCCGCGGCGACCGCCCGCCTGCCGATCACCCCTGTTGTGTCGTTGGGGTCTTTATAGAAGTAATAGGTGTTCCGATCGGTCTTGTAGTCGTGCGTATAGTCGGCTATTTCAATGCCTTCGTACCCCAAATAGTAGGTGGCGGACGCAAGGTCGCCCTCTGTCAGATCGTAATCATCGCCGGCGGCGAGATCGAACGTCGCGGTTATATCCAGGCCGTCGTCCAGGTCCAGCTCGGTTGCATCGAGATCCTCGTATCTGGCCAGCGTGTCGCCATTGGCGTCCTGAGCGTCATATATATTGTAAAGGTAGTCCGTGCGCTTTATAAGGGTGCCGGAGGCGTCTCTTGTGAAGCTTCGCTGCAGCTGCTCCCTTCCTTCCCTGCCGTCATAGAAAGATTCCTGTTTCGCGTACTCATTATCGCGGAAGGTCGTGTAGTCCGCTGTATCGGCCGTGCTCCTGTGCGAAACCACCATGTCCAGGGTGCTCGATATACCGTCGCCCCAAAGCGTCCCGTCAGCAAGGTCATATGTATAATCGCTTATGCTCGCTATGTTGCCGTTGGAAGCGTATTCTATGGACTCAGTTATTTTTTCCCTTCCTTCCTGGCCGGCGTATGTGTACTTCGCCTCTATATCATCTACATCGGTACTATCTCCCGTGTATTGTGTTACGTAGTCGAGGCCAGCGTCGACGCCCTCATCGTAAGTGTACACAGACTTGGATCTCACGCTGCCGTCCGACCTGTATTTCAGGATATATTCTATCTTCTCGCTGCCTGTGCTGCCTGTATACCAGATCATGCTCTTGAGCAGGTCGCCGGCGTCGAATATGCCGTTCTCGTTCTTATCGACGAATTGCCTTACGTAATCGAGGTCGGATGTATCATCATAATTATAGACATAATCGGTGATCGTGTGGCTGGAATTGACTAAAACAAGGGCTTCGCTTCCCTGGGCGCCTGAATAAATGAATGTGTTTATAAGGAGGGCTTCGGCCGCGCCCGTGGGGAGCTTGGTCTCCACCACAGTGGTGAGCGCGCCTGTGCCGTCCCCGTTTTCATAATTATAGGTGTAGGTCCTTGTGCCGTCTGCCTCCGTGAATACTATGGAACTGACCCTGAAATCCGTATCGCTGGTATAATATACGAAATTCACCTGTATGTTGCCGGTTGTATCATCTATGGCATCCTGTATCCACTGCGGGTCGTTGGGGTCTATGAGTTTCGTGTCCCCGGGGGATATATCTGAATAGTTCGTGCCGTACTGGATCTTCTCTCTGCCGGACCTGCCCCTGTATGTTTCGGTCCCCATAAGGATCCCCGCGCCCTTTTGGCGCCTTTCATCCGCGCTTAACGCGGGATCGTCCGTGTCATACACTAAAGCCCTCTTGAGCCTGCTGCCCAGATAGCCATATTCTTTTCTTTCGGTTATCTCGCCTTCATAATAAACGAACGAAACGTCCAGCCTCTCTCTCCCCGCCCTGCCTGTAAAGCGGAATTCCTCTATGAGTTCACCGTCACCTCTCTGTCTTGATGCGCTTTCGTACATGAACGCCGCTGCAAGACGGCTGCCCTGGTACTGGTAGTCCTTCCTTTTGTATAACTCCCCGCCTTTGTAGTAGAACGTCTGCTGGATCTTCTCTCTGCCGGCGCTGCCCGCGAACGTGGACTCTTCTATAAGGTCGCCCTCGCCTCTCGTGCGGGAATCCGATTCATATAAAAACGTAGCTATCAGCCTGCCGATCCCGTCATATTCATAATCTTTTCTCTTTTTTATGTTCCCTTCATCGTCATAATAGAGTGTCTGCTGGATCTTCTCTTTGCCTGCCCTGCCGTCATATATGGACTCCTGATCGAGCTGCCCTTCGCCCCTTTCCCTGCTGTCTGAATAATACAGATAGGTTTTTAACAGGCGTTTGCCGGAGCCGTAATCATAGTCCATCCTTTGAAATATATTCCCTTCCCCGTCATAATAGAAAGTCTGTTGTATCCTTTCCTTTCCGCGCGGGCCTGCATATATGCTCTCCTCCATCAGATACTGGGACAGCGCTGCTTTGTCCTTAAGGTTCCTCTTTTCGTCTTCACTAAGGCCTGAGTCCTCAAAGTCGTACAGGTATGTAGCTACAAGTCTGCCGTTCTCGTATTCGTAATCAAGCCTCCCTGTGATCACTCCATCATCGAAATAGAGTGTCTGGAGCATGCGTTCGCGGCCCTCTACGCCGAAAAGGGTAGATTCTTCTATAAGTTCGCCGCTGCCGCGGACCTTGGCTTCATCATTGGATAATCCTTCGGTATCATACTTCAGCGTTCTTCTGAGGGCGCGCCTTTTGTGCTTGCTGTATTTGGCATCGTATTCTTCATATTCGTAATCCACTCTCTCTGTTATGGCGCCGTCTTCATAATAAAAAACCTGGTCGGCCTTTTCGTTGCCTGAAGGGCCTGTGAAATTCGTGATCATCTTGAGGTATTCTGTGTGAGTGTCCTCCCCGCCCGATCTGAGCTCACCTAACAGAGCCCCCCATCCTGCGCTACCGTAAGTCTCTGATATGTCATAGGTCCTGGTGTTCTTGAGCGTATATTCGCCATCGGACTGTGTGTAATCGTATACCGTTACCTCGTTCGGCGAATTAACACCGTCTTCGTTCACGGCATAATCATCAAGCGTATAGACCGCGCGTTCTTTGCCCTCTTCGCCTTCAAACACCGATGTCCTCGTTAGCCTGTCATCTGTTAAAAGCGATAGCCACGAGGAACCTTCACTGTTGCCTTCGATCTCTATCCCAAGCCCATCCAAAGAATAGCTGCGCACCTCATCCAGCGTGCCATCAGAGCCGTAATCATAATATCTTATCTCCCAAGCTTCACCGTTTACATAATCCGCGAGCACATAATCTATCTTTTCATTGTCCTTATCGCCCTTGTAAACAGATCTTGATAGGATATTCTCATCATCAAGTCCTTCCAAGAGACCTTCTATGTAGCCGCCAAAAAATGGGTCCCCTTCCTTGCCTTCCATCTCCCTGCCAGCATTCAGCCATGCGGATTTATCCAGGTCTGAAATATCATAAGAAGTCACGCTCAGGAGGGTGCCGTCATCAGCGAATTCGTAGGCATTGAGGGTCTGGGGATCGCCATTCTCATCCCAGTCTGAAAGGGTAAAGTTAACAGGGCTGCCGCCTTCCTGCCTTCTTCTAAGGGCCCTGGGCTCTTCATCATCTTCGAATTTCTTGCGCTTCTTCTTTGCCCTTATGAGCTGGAGGCCGCGGTCGAAGTCGTCTTCCATATCCTCCATCTGCTTGTCCAGCATGGAGTCTTCTATCTCGTTCCTGCGATCTATTTCGTCTTCACGGCTCTGCTGGAGCTTCTGGAGCACATTGGTGGATAAGGCGCTGTCCCTGGTGGACTTATCCTGCCTTAGGAGCTTATCTAGCAGCTCGTAACTGGTAATATCCAGGCCCTCTTCCAGAAAGCCTTCTTTGGCCTTCAGGGCCTCTTGGGCGGCCTTTTGAGCGCTTCTCCATGATATAATAGCATTTATGTTATAATCAGCTGCCCAGGAGACCTGCTGAAATAAAAAAGTCCCTATCAGCATGATAGAGACTATTTTTACCCAGCGCATAGAGCGCCAGTGCATGATGGATACAGGCAGCTCGTTCCCCATGTTAAGAACTGGGTATTTAGCCGTACTGCCGCGATCCCCTGTTTCAGCCGGTCTTTCTTTGCCCATTTTTTGCCCCATGGTCACTACCCCTTGTAGTGATAAAAAGCATTTAAAACTATGTTAATAATTACGTATAAAAAAAGCCAGGTTTCCAAAAGGATTGGCCAAAAAAATTATCCTTTCGGTAACCCGGCTATCTGCCCCTTGCAGATCCTTGGTTTTGCGCCCTACGCTTCCGCGGAGTTTGCCATTTCGAGGATATTCTTACTTTCGGAACGTTATTAACAGCTTTATAAATATCGTTAATTATAGTCGAAAAAAAAAGTTAGTTTCAAAGAACATATTGAATCTACTTACTGCCATTGTGAGTATATCACATAAAATATCTGTAGTCAAGACCAAATAACTAGCTTTTTTAATAATTAATAATGTCTGCTTCTTCTTTAAAAACAAGGAGTTACGAGACGCATATAATATAATTATAAAACGACTCTTAAAATAACGTAACTTTGCGTCAACTTTTCGGCAGACTTGCTGGAGATCCTAATATATTGCCTGCTAAATCTTATATATATACAGCCAAAAAACGGCCATTTGTGAGGCCGCGGATTTTTCTATTTTTACAAATATATAAAGGATTCAGAAAGAGAGACCCAGAAAGACGCTTGCATGAATTGGCCTAGAGAGTAGGCTGGTTAGGAAGAATGGGGACGTCTCATCCCATCATAACTCATTATGCAATAATGAGTTATGATAGTAATAGGTACATTTTCGCCTTGAACACAGATCGAGCACAAATAGAGCAAGAATTGAGTAGAGAATTCAATTAGATCCAACTAAGATGGCTTGATATGGCTAGGCACAAAAAATGTACCGTTTGGTATCGCAACTCCTTATAAGTTAGATGGTTAGGTGCGAGTAAGGCGTCCCCAGATTTATTTGAGCACGATCTAGCAAGGATAAGGCGAAAGTATGGATAAATTCATGGCATGTAGATCCTGATGTACATGCGTAAAACATGGCATGTAGATCACATTGGCTTGTAACTTGCTTATTTATAGAGTGTTAAGATATGGCATACAAATCACCTTTTGCGGAATATCCAATCTATATGCCATACTTTTTCAAGCTTTAAACTATCGAATATGTAATAAACTACGGGTACAACGAAGAGAGTTAGGAGGGTCGAACTGATCAGTCCGCTTATGACAGTTATGGCCAGGGGAGACCATAAATTCGAACTTTCGCTCTTATCTAACGCCATTGGTAGCAGTCCTAAAATGGTGGTAGCAGTGGTCATGAGTATAGGCCTCAGCCTGTTCTGGCCTGCTATGGCAATGGCACTCAGGGTCTTAAAATTCCTTGATTTTAGCTGATTTATACGGTCTATCAGTATAATGCCGTTATTGACCACTATACCCCCCAAAAGGACCAACCCTACCACCACCCCCATACTAACTGCCTTTTTTGCTAACATGAGGGCTATTACAACCCCCATCATGGAAAGGGGCACTGCAAGCATGATCACAAGGGGCTGTTTATAGGACTCGAACAGGCCTGCCAGCACCATATATACCAGGGCTAGCATAAGCAATATAGTAGGCAGGAACTGCTTCTGGGACTCTACAAGCTGGGGGTATGTACCCCCGAATTTGTAGTAATAGTCTTCCGGGAACTCTATATCCGTAAGGCTCTCCTCTATGGTCCTGACCGCCTTGCCCAAGCTGAGGTTGCCTACGTTCGCGCTCAGCTGTATCATGCGGCTTTTGCCCTTACGCCAGATCTCGCTTGGGCCCAGGTCGTATACAAAGTCAGCCACTTGCTTCAGGAATATCTGGTCCCCTTCAGGGGTGGTCAGGACAAGGTTCTTCAGGTCCTTAAATGTCCTCCGGTATTTCTCATCTATTCTGGCTATTGTTTCTACTTCCCTGCCATCTGCATGGTAGTAGGTGGCCCTCATACCCCTCATCTGGGCATGTATCGCAAGGGCTATATTATTGACATCCATTCCGTATAACCCTGCCCTCTTCTTGTCCACTTTCACAGCCATCTCTGGCCGGCCTTCCCTCATCCTTATTTTAACATCAGTAAGACCGTTAATACTCTCCATGCGCCTTGCCATGGATACTGCAAGCTCTCTTAAGACCTTATAGTCATAACCGAATATATCCAGTATGATCTCCTTTGTACCGACTTCCTGCGGTTCTTCAAAATATATGAAGGGCTGTTGTACGCTGGATGACTGCGGGTAATAGAGTCTTATGCCTTCCACCTGCGACCTTATGGATTCTATGACCTCTTTTGTAGATTTCTTTCTTAATGTAAGCGGCAGGAGCTTTACATATACTTTTGAGATCCATGGCTCCACATGGCTTGACATATTCTTAACTTCGGGTACGGTCTTCAATACCTCTTCTACTTTTTTGCAGGCCATGTCGCTTATTTCGAGTTTTGTGCCGGTAGGCATCCTTACGAATATGGTGAAGTCACTCTGCTGAGTAGTGCCGATAAATTCCCTGTCGAGCTTTGTGAACCAGTACGCCGTGATAAGAAAGAGTATTAGCACCATGATAAGGAATTTCTTTCGGTTATTTAGCACGCTCACAAGCCGGTTCTTGTAGAACCTGTTTACCCTGTCTATCCAGCCGGGTGCGCTCGATATTAGCTTGGTCTTGGATGAAAGAAGCGGTACCACGGTAAGGGCTACGAATAAAGATGCTATCAGTGAGAACGCGACAGTGATACCTACGCCGCCGTAGAGCATCCTCGCCTGCACATTAAGAAAAAGTATAGGAAGAAATACAACCAAGGTTGTGATAGTGCCGGCTATTATGACGGTCGTCATCTCTTCCGAGCCTTTTATTGCGGCCTTTTCGGAATCCGGCTCTTCGGACCTTATCCTGAATATATTCTCCAGGACCACTATGCCGTTATCGACAAGCATACCTATGCCGAGGGCCACGCCGGCGAGCGTCATTATATTGAGCGTGATGAGCATGGTCCCGGATACATTCAAAAGATACATGAGAGCGAATGTTATCATGACGGATATGGGTATAGCCAGAGATATTATGAGTATAAATTTGAGATTCTTAGAGGCCAGCAGAAAATAGACAAGGGCGGCCAGGGCGATATAAAGCACCAGTGCCGGCAGGAAAAGGATGGCGACCATGAATATCAGAATAGGCAGATACAGCCCCCGCGGTATCTTTGCCAGGAATAAGAGCAGTATTATGATAGCTAAGAGCGCTCCCTTAAGGAGCGTGGTCTTCACCGTGTTTATGGACTGGCGTATGAACTCCGCCTGGTTATAAGTAACGGCAAGGGCGACATTCTTTTCAAGGTTCGGTTTTAATATCTCAAGCTGTTTATTTATGCCGTCTACAACGCTTATGGTGTTCGCGGTCGATTCCTTCTGTATCCATATGGATACCACAGGTCTTACGTTCATCCTCGCGAAACCGCGCGGCTCAAGATAGGAATCCTTGACCTGCGCGACATCCCTCAGCCTTATTATGGACCCTGTGTTGCTTACGGTGATGCCTATATTCTTTATCTGCTCGATATTCTCGAACTCGCCTATGGTCCTTACGAGATATTTCTCTTTTGTCCGCTCTATATCACCGGCAAGGAGGTTGAGGTTGTTCATCTTCAGTATGCTTATAACCTTGTTCAGGCTTACAGAGTGCGCGGCAAGGCGCCGCTGGTCGACCTCCACAAGTATCTTGCGCTCTCTCCCGCCGCCTACGTCCACGTTCGCGACACCGCTGACGCGCTTTATCTTGTCTTTAACCTCTTCATCTACCACCCTCCTCAGGTATTCCGGAGAGTAGACATTGCTGGTAACAGCCAGTATCATAATGGGGTAGTCCGAGTATCTGTAATTGGCGATGACGGGTTTTTCTATCTCTTCGGGGAGTAGGTTCTTGACCTTGGCGAATTTTTCCCTCACCTCGAGCGCCGCAAAGTTCATATTGGTCCCGGGCTCGAAGCTCAATTCCACCCTGGATTCGCCTTCCTCGGATATGCTTAAGAGCTCGTTTAGGTGGCTTACGGTGCCTACGGCCTCCTCTATGGGCTTGCTCACACGCTCTTCGACCTCTACAGGCGGCATGCCGCCCCTGATACGTACGCGTATGGTTATCCTGCCGAAACTTATATTGGGCATGAGCTCAACGGGCAGGTAGAAGAGGGAGATAAAGCCTATCATGGTTGCTATTATAACAGCCATCAGGATAGTCACCGGCCTGCGGATGGCTATATGCGGAAGGGCCATTATGCCTTTGTCCCCCGGATCTTATCGAAAAAACTCTGCACTGTAAAATAGAGTATGGGGATGATAACCAGAGTAAGAAATGTCGCCACCAGGAGCCCGCCCATGACGGTTATGGCAAGCGGCCCTATAATACTGAACGCCATGGGTATCTGGCCCAGGACCGTGGTGAGAGTCGTCATCATGATAGGCCGGAGCCTCGTCTGTGACGCCTGTATTGTGGCATCGTAGGCCCCCATGCCTCCGGAGCGCAGGAGGTTGGCGTAGTCTATAAGGACTATGCCGTTATTGACCGCGATGCCGCCCAGCACTATGATACCGAAAAGCGCTACAACACTGAGAGACGTCCCGGTCAATAAAAGCGCCCATGCCACCCCGATCAGGGCTAACGGCAGTGTGAACATTATGATAAAAGGCTGCCACAGCGATTCAAAGATGGAGGCCATTATCATGTATACAAGAACGACGGCTATGACCAGCGCGAACATGAGGCTCTTAAAAGATTCTCTCATCTCAGCGCCTTCGCCGCCGAGTTTCACTAAATATTCTTCGGGCAGGTCGAGCGTAGCCAGGGCCTTTTTTACGTCCGCCATCACTTTGTCGAGCCCCCTGTCCATTATGCTCGCCGTTACAAGAACTGTTCTCTCCTGGTCCAGGCGCTCTATCTGGCTCGGGCCCTTTCCCACACTGAAGTAGGAAACCTCTGAGAGGGGGATATCTAATCCGAGCGGGGAGTGGACCAGGAGCTGTCTGAGCTTGGCCAGGTTATGCCTGTCTTCGCCGCGCAGCCTCACCTTTATATCAAATTCCTTGCCCTTCTCTTTGAACTTTGTGACAACGTAACCTTTGACGGCTATATGAGAGGTCTGGGCTATATCCGTAACGGAGAGGCCGTAAGTCGCAGCCTTGTCTTTGTCGATATGCGCCTTTGTCTCAGGTGAAGGCGGCGTAAGACTGGTCTTTACATCGCGTATGCCTTTAATGCCGCTTATAAGTCTCTTTATGCGGACGGCGTAACGCCGGAGCATAGTGAGGTCTTCGCCCTTTACCTCCAGGACAACGGGCGCGGACCCTCCCATGAACGAAGTCTCGAACATGGATTCTTGCAATATATATTCGAGCTCACCGCTTTCGAGATCGACAGATTCCATAGATTCTTTCAGTGACTGCAGCACGCGCTGGGTGGATCTCCGGCGCCTTTCCCTGAGGTCCACTATGATCCTTCCCTGGTGCGGGCCCAGGGCCTGGACCGCCTCTTCTCCCGTCCTCTTCTTTGTGGACCCTATCCTCACAGAGACGTTCTCTATCTCATCTACGGAATACAATACCCTTTCTATCCTCCTGGATACCTTGTCCGTCACTTTCAAAAGGGTGCCTGTGGGCATGGTTATGTTCACGATGAACTGCCCCTGGTCCACTTTGGGCATGAGCTCTCTGTCTATGACAGCAAATACAAGTACACTGACCAGGAATATCCCCAGGACCACCATCAGGGTAAGGACCTTATTCGAGAGAAACCAGTGCAGAAGGTGCGTATACGGGCCAACCCATGCCTCTGCGACATCTTCAGTGTGGGAATTACGCTTCCTGTCATTCCCGCGTAAGCGGGAATCTAGGCCATGGGTGCCCGCTTTCGCGGGCATGACACCTTTTTTACCCCGTTTCGCCTTCTTTATCCTCGCGGTCATCGACAATACAGGTATGAGCGATAGCGCTACGAGCAATGACCCAAGGAGCGAAAATGTGACAGTAAAGGCCAGGTCCTTGAAGATCTGCCCCACTATGCCGATAACGAATATTATAGGCAGGAATATCACTATGTTCGTCAATGTCGAGGCGAATATAGCCCCGCCTACCTCCTCTGTCGCCTCGCTCGCAGCGTCTGCTGAAGCGCTTCCCAGCTGGCGGTGCCTGAATATATTCTCGATGACCACTATGGCGCTGTCTACAAGAAGGCCTACGCCGAGCGCGAGACCGCCCAGTGATATTATATTGAGGCTCACTTTGCTGAAATACATAAGGCTGAAAGTGAACATTATCGATATGGGTATGGAGAGAGTGACTATGCCTGAAGACCTGAAGCTCCTCAAGAATACCAGGAGGACAAAGAACGCTATGATACCGCCCATAAGCGCGGCGTCGCGGACGCCGGCTATGGAATCTTTTATAAAAATGGACTGGTCATACACTATCTCTATTTCCACATCCTGGGTGATATTTTTCTTTATCTCCTTTAGGGCAGACCTTATCTTCTCGGCAACATCCATGGTGTTGGCAACGGCCTGTTTCTGGATAGAGACGGAGATATTGCTTTTACCGTTATACCTGGAGATACTGGTAACTTCCTTGAAGGTATCTTTGACCTGGGCGACGTCCCTTAAGAAGATAAGCCTCTCTTCAGCGATAGTCTTGGCATCGGGTGTCGAAGGCTGCTTCTCCTGCCTGGAGTACTGGGGAAATCTACCCTGCTCTTCCTTGGTGAGTTTGTCCCTGGAGACCGGTATCTTCTCTATCTCGGATACATCCTGGAACTCCCCTATGGTCCTTATGAGATATTCGGTGAATACCTCCTTTATCGTTCCGGCGGGGTAGTTTATGTTGGCATCCCGGACCGCGTTCACGGCGTCCAGTATGGGTATGCCGGAGGCCTGGAGCTTGTCCTGGTCTATCTCTACCAGTATCTCGCGCTCTATGCCGCCGGCTATCTCTGCGGAAGCGACGCCCTCGATCTTCTCCAGCTCATCCTCTATATACTTCTGCGTCACGCTTCGCAGTCTCGCGGCAGACATCTTGCCGGTGACGCTCAGCGTCATAACAGGCAGGTCGAAGGGGTTGTACTTTTTTACGATCGGTTCTTCGGCGTCCAGCGGGAGCCGCTCTTTTATGAGATCTATCTTCTCCCTTACGCCCAGAGCGGCAAAGTCCATATCCGTGCCCCAGAGAAAATCGGCTATTACCACGGAAACGCTCTCTTTGGATATGGAGCGTATGCGCTTGAGGTTGGAGACTGTCCCTATGGACTCTTCTACGAGGCGGGTTATCTGGGTCTCTATCTCTTCGGGGGCGGCGTTCTCATAGGTGGTTACTACGGTAAGCTGCGGGTATGTTACGGCCGGGAAGAGTTCCTGAGGAAGAAGCCTTAAAGACATCACCCCAAGGAGAATTATAGCGCTGAAGATCATTATGGTGGTGACCGGCCTTCTTACAGAAAATTGCGGTAAGTTCATAAATGATTATAAAAATTGCTCCTGTACCTCCGTGATGATCACCTTTGCTTTGTCTTTCAGCCTCTCCTGGGTTTCTACCACCACGAGCTCTTCTTCTTCCAGTCCGTCCCTTATGACGGCAAAGTCACTTGAGCGGTATTCGAAGATAACAGACCTCGCCTCGACCGCTCCCGGGTCTCCGATCTCGTCCTCGAAGAGCACCATCGGCTCATCTCCCAGGTCTTTTTTCTCCGAGGCTGCGGCTTCGTCTTTATGGACGACGTATACGACATATCCTTCTTCGCCCTTATTCAGGGCGGAGTTTGGTATGACTATGGCATTCTCTTTGGAGAAGATATCCACCATTATCCTGGCGAACATGCCCGGCAAAAGGAGCCTCTTTGTGTTATTGACCCTTATCTTGGCGGTCTGCGTTCTGGAGCGGCCCTCTACTACAGGCGATACATTGTCCACCTTGCCTTTAAATTCTATGTCGGGGCGGTTGTCCACGGTTATCTTGGCGTTCTGCCCTATCTTGACCTTGCCGATATCCCTTTCAACTATGCCGAGCTCTATGAACACGTCCGAATCATCTATCAATGTGGCCACTTTCTCGTTCGTCGTGATGAATTCCCCCACTTCCGCGTCGCGGGTCCCGAGGACGCCGTCTCGCGGCGCGTAAAGATACGTCTTATCCAGGTCGCTTTTAGCGGATTCGTACTCAAGCTCGGACTGCTCCAGTTTATTCTTTATGATAGAGCCTATCTCGAAAAATTTCTTCGTCTTGTCGAGCTCAAGCTGGGCGTATTTGAGCTTCAGGAGCGCGTCGTACTGGTCCAGGGAGGCTATAATATCACCCTCCCTTACCTCCTCGCCTTCCCTGAAGTTCATGGAATCGACTATGCCGTTTATCTCGAATTTCAGGTCCATCTCCCTGTAGCCCTTGACCGTGCCCAGGCTCGGCAGTGAATCCTCGAAATCGCGCCTGGCGACCTTGTATGCCTTCACAAGTATCGTCTCATCCGGCGCCTTTTCGACCACCTCTTCCGCCTCCTCTTTTGCCACCAGCTTGTTCAGCAGCGGCACACTGCGCGCTGTGTTCTCGAGAGTTTTCTTGATATGCTTCCCGCGCTCGCCCTGTACTATAAGAAAGAAGCCGTTCACTGCCAGGATGATCCCCAGTACTATAAAAAATATCTTTCTGTTCTTCTTTTTGGGTTTATTGTCGCCTATGATCTCAGGCAGTGGTTCCATTTTTTCATACGGCTTTTTATCCCTGTTTTGGAATTTAGCCAAAATACCCTCCCAGGCCGATAGACCTGTTCATCCTGCTTACAGCGATATGGTAATCCCCGATCGCGTCCGTATAAGCGCTTCTTTCCGCGGATAACTTCGCCTTTGCCTGGATAAGTTCGTAGAACGTCAGCTCGTTCATACCTTTTTTAACCTGTGCAATTTGCAGCTCTTTTTTGTACAGCTCCAGATTGTTAAGGGAGTTGTTTATCTTGAGCTTCGCCTCCAGGAAACTGAAGTACGACTCGTAAATATCCGTATGTACGGTCTGCGAGGCCTTGTTAAGGCCGTCAAGCGCCTCGTTGTAGCTAAGTGCTGCGTCCGCCACGTTGCTCCCGCGGGCCATATCGTCGAAGAGATTGAGCCGCATCTTGTCGGTCTCATATTTTGTATTGCTTTTGAACGTCGTAACGGTGGGCTGGAGCTTTGCGCGTTTCTTCTGGTAATCGAAAGTATGCGGCCCGAAAGGAACGCTCACCGTAGCCCCCCAGGTGTATTCCTTCTGGAGGAATCTCCTCAATGCCTGCGGGAACGGTTCCAGCCTCTCTGCCGCCCGGAGGTACTTGCCGAAGATATCAAACTGCGGGAAGGTGGCCGCCTTCGCTATCCTCTCGGTGAGTTTGGCCACCTCGGTATTAAGATATGAAACCCTGTATTCGGGCTTATACTGCATAGCGAGCTCCACGCACGCATCCGGGTCTATATCCACTTCCTCGAACTCCAGTTCATAAGATATCTTTATCGGGGAGTCCATGCTCACGTTCATCAGCTTCTTCAGTTCGAGCTCCGCCAGGGAGGCGCTGTTCTTATAGGAAAGGATCGTATGAAAGGCCTGGTCGAGCAGTGACTCTATGTTCATATAATCTATTTTAGGCATGAGATCGAGCTTGAACTCTTTGTCCGCCATATTAAAATCGATGCCTATGTCTTTTATGAATTTTTTCTGCTGGTCGTGCTTGTTGAGGGCCTTTGCCAGCTCGTAATACGCTTTTGTCACATCGAATATGAGCGCTTCTTTGACCTTGTTCACGTTCTCCTTGGCGACCTTGAGGTTGACCTTTGACTGCTCCCAGGTATACATATACTCGCCGCCGTGGAATACCGACTGTTTGAACTCGCCTCCGACCTTGCGCCCCTTGTAATATTCGTCCGATATCTTGCCTTTCGACTCATCCCATATGAGCGTAAACTCCGGAAAGAGCTCCCTGAAGGCCTCGTTGACCTTCATCTTGGTGAGCTTCACGCGCTGGTTGGCCACGTCCACGAGGATGCTGTTGGATACGGCGATCTGGATGCACTCATCGAGAGTAAGCACTTTCGCGAGAGATTCCTCGGTAACAGGCTCGTCCTTGTACTCCTTCACGGGGCGCGGCACCAATGCCTTCTTTTTCGGTTCCGCCATCTTTGTTTCCCGGTCTTTTGGCATCATGTCTTCCGGTTTCTCGGGCAGGCTTTCTTTGTCCGGCTTGAGGTCTTCCTTCTTAAAGAGGACATCTCTTTTTTCCACCTCCTGCCAGGCCGTTTCGACCATTTCCCTGTCTTTATTGAGGTTCTTTCTCAAAAGCTCTATCTTTTCTCTCTCTTTTGACAGCTCCTCCCTAACTATCTCTATCTTCTCCCTCTCCTTGGCGAGCTGGTCTATTATCACTGCGGTCTCTTTCAGGCCTATTCCGGAAACGCTCACACCGTCTTTGTCGGGGGGAATGCCTGCACCCATGCCGGCGGGTCTGTGGCTCACTTTTATGACAGCCTCGTCCAAAGTGACGCCCGAGTCATTCAGGAGCGTTCCTCTGGAACTCATTCTCTTGCGCCTCGCGGCCCTTATAGCGGACGCGTCGCCGATATTGAGCGTGATGACGGAACTTGTATCGAGCAGGTGGTAGGAGTATGTGTCCCGAAGCTCTATGCTAACAAGGTCGAATGGGTAGTATGTCTTGCCCGGGCCGCCGGGCACATCGCGGCCTTTTACGAACTTAACGGACTTCACTATACCATCATCGAAAGAAACGGACTCCGAATAGTCACACCAGACGGTGTCCAGGGGGTCTATGATGATCCTGTAGGGGCCTTCGAGCTCGTAGGTTACGTAGTTGAGGGGGGTGTTCGATTCTATGTCCAGCCTTGCGGTGCCGTCGAAACTCTCGTATTTAACACCTTGTATTATAAAGAGATCTGCGGGGTCCACGGCCTGTGCATGGCAGGCTGCGCCGAATACTGCGGCCAGTGAGAGTCCTGTAATAAAAAATATCCTCAAATCTGGTTCCCCTCGGGTTCCGTGTTCGGACTCGTATTGCTCTGCGGCGGGGGCTCTTTCTCCTGCTTCTTTTTATTATCCGACTTTTTTCTCTTCCTGTATTCCCTCATGTATTCGCGCATGTAGAGCCGGTAGCGGTCTTTATGCTCCTGTCTGTATAACTTCAGATACTCCTGGTGCCTGTCGCGCCACCTCTTGGCCCTGTCCTTACAGGTCTCCTTCCATGTCGCGTCCTTCTCTTCCCTGTATTTAAAATAATTCGGGTTGTGGTTTCTCCATTTTTTCATGTTGTCCAGCTGCCGCTGGTACTGGCATTCCAAATTAGAACATATCTCCTGGTTCGGCCTATACTTGTTCGGTATAAACCACTTCTTGCAGATAGGACATATTCTCTCTTTTGCCATGCATATCCTCCTATGAATCTATAAAGATACTCTGGACAACTAAAGAGGCCGCGCCAAGCGCTACGGCTTCCTCACCGAGCCTGGCAGGTATTATCTTGAGACGCCTTGTGGCCTCTTCTATGGCGATCTCTTTGACATTTCTTTTTACTGTTTCAAGAAAGAACGTACCTGCCTCTTCAACGCCTCCTCCGATAACGACTATCTCGGGGTTCAGCAGGTTTATTAAAGACGCTATCCTGCGGGAAAGCTCCAACGCCGCTCTTTCCACAAGAGGCACTACCAGCGGGTCTTTTGTCTTCGCGGCCTCCACCACAGTGAAGAAGTTCACCTTATCCGGATCTCCCTTTACCATCTTGGCTATAACAGAAGCGGGATTATTCTTTACTACCTTCCTCGCTTCCAGGGTAAGTCCCAGGTCTATCTCCCATATATTGGCGTCGTGTGACTGTTTTATCCATGATATGTAGTCCACGTCAGGCCTGAAGAGAAACTCCCCGGCGCAGCCGTTGGCCCCTCTGTATACCCTGCCGTCTATCATTATGCCGCAGCCCAGCCCTGAATACATATAGAGGAGGTTTTTTATAGACGGTTCCAACGTAAGCCATTTTTCGCCGAAGACCGCCGCATTGGCGTCATTATCGACAAGCGTGGGTATATTGAATTTTTTCGCAAAAAGGTCTGTGACAGACATCGAAACCGATATGTCACCGCTGAAGAGGCCGCGCGGCCAGTGGACTGTATGTTTCTCCTTGTCCACTATGCCGGGCGTCCCTACACCTATCCCTTTTACCTTTGAGATGTCTACGCCCGACTGTTTTATCGTCTCGTCCGTTACCTCGACAAGATAGTTCAGTAATTTATCGCCGCTTTCAAGGGGGCGGTCCTTCTTGAGCTTGAATGTCACTTTGCTGGTCATATCTGTTATTATGCATATGACCTCGCTTATATTCATGCCTATACCTACTACATAACCGTCCTGCGCGTGCAGCTCTACCAGGAGCGGCCTTCTGCCGCCGGTGGATGTATCCAGCCCGCGCTGTATAACAAGCCCTGCCTTTATATAATTGTCTATGTAATTTGAAACGGTGACGATATTTATCCCTGTCACTTTGGATACATCCGTCCTGGCAAGCGGGCCGTTCTTTCGTATGGTATCCAGTATCATCAGGTTCTTTTTGCCCTTGTCAGAGATCTCTTCGAAGTTAAACACTTTTCTGTACATTGCCATAGCAGGCTCCTATTTAAATGTCAGCGAAGGCCTCCCGCAGGACCAGGCACGCGCTGCCGAAAGAGACGGCGTTCTCGCCGAGGCCTGAAGGCATTATCCTTACACGGCTCGCCGGTTCTTCAAAAGAGAGCTTCTTAACAGACCTTCTTATGGAATCGAGTATAAGCTCCCCTGCCTTCTCTATGCCGCCGCCTATTATAACGACCTCGGGATTGAAAAGATTCACCAGATAGGCCACCCTCGTTCCGAGGCCTATGCCCGCGGTCTCTATAAGGTCGGTCGCCATTTTGTCGCCTTCCTGCGCGGCTTGTATGATGTGATCCAATGCGATAGCGTCCATGCTGCCGTTCGTATATTCCAGGATCTTGGTACCTATGCCCTTTGCTATGATATTCTTAGCCTCCTGCACCATGCCGAGATCTACCCCCAGGGGCCTCAAATAATACAGCTGATCTGTTTGGCCGCCGGCTTCTACGTCATCTGCCTGGCCGACAGCAAGCTGTATCTCGCCCGCGCTCCCGCCTGCGCCCGAATATATCTCACCTTTTATAATTATGCCGCAGCCTACATCGGAGTATATGTAGAGCATATTCTCTACATCCGCCTCAATAGTAAGTCTCTTCTCACCGTATGCGGCACAGGTAGCGTCATTGCCTATATAAGAATCTATACCAAATCTCTTTTCCGCTTCTATCCTGAGCGCGGCATAGCTGGAGCTGGTCTTTCCTCTCTTGTTGTTCGTATCCCTGACCGTACCGGCAATATCATCTATAACGCCGGATATACCGAAACCTATACCCCTTATCTTATCTTTTTCAACTTTTGATTCGTCTATTACCTGCTGTATCATATCCAGCGAGATACTGGTTATTTCTTCCATATCGCCCTTTGGCCTGTCAATAAGCTTTTTGGCCACAACATTAACACTGAGGTCCGTCATAACAGCTTTTATACTGCGGGGACCTATATCTACTCCTATAACATAACCGCCTTTCGTATTAAGCTCCAGTAAAGTAGGCTTTCTGCCGCCTGTTGATATGTCTAATCCCTTCTCGACAACAAAACCCTTCTCTATATAGTTATTAATATAATTAGATATAGTAACTATATTTATCTCGGTAATACGGGATATCTCTGTGCGCGATATCGGGCCGCTTCTCCTTATGATATCCATGATCATAAGGTTCTTTCTCTCCCTGTCACTCATAGTCTTGTACCTGAACAAGCCGTCTCTTCTCTCTACCATTTCTGTCACCTTCTCCTTTATGTTTTAAAAACGTTTTAATCTTGACGCGATACTTTATAAACCACTTTATTTTATAAAAGTATATCATAAATACTTTTATAAGTCAAATTCTG
This sequence comes from uncultured Planctomycetia bacterium, assembly GCA_964556455.1. GTDB lineage: Bacteria > Omnitrophota > Gorgyraeia > JABMRJ01 > JABMRJ01 > CAZKWI01. Next base: position 19,369 of record CAZKWI010000019.1, read on the forward strand.
GCTTTTAATGATTATTAATAACTGCGCTGTCATTGCGAGGAGCGAAGCGACGAAGCAATCTAGGTTGAATTCATGTCATTCCCGCGTAAGGGAGAATCTAAATATAAAAATACGGGGCAGGTTTTATCCTGCCCCATTTCTGAAGAAGTGCCCCTCGCTGCGCAAAAATTTTTCCTTTTCGTCAAAATTTTTGCTTGCTACGGGACAAACTTGCGCTTTCGGCGCAAGTTTGGTAGCCCTACGGGGATTTGAACCCCGGTCGCGAGCTTGAGAAGCTCGTGTCCTAGGCCAGACTAGACGATAGGGCCGTATTTTCAAAGCAATCGGGGCGTACCTTTTTAAAAAACTCGAACTTGTCCCGCTTGCGCTCGAAAAATAATGAATTGCTATCTACGTTTTTGTATATAACATTATATAGCTTAACACTATCTGCAATAGAATAATAAAGCACATGCGCCCTTCTTGCTCGCTGAATACTTCCCTTTGTCAACCCGAAGTTTTTATGCAATTTCTCCTGCATATCATATAAAAAGTTAATGCTGCCCGAGAAGAATCTTGCACACATTTGCCATGGGTGTTTCCATCTGAGATCCTGCCATACAACTACCGAGCCGTCGCCATCCAAACATCCTCTTACAAAATCACCGAAAAATTCAGAAGGCACATTTGGTATTCTAACAGTCTTGGATTTTCTAGGAGTTGATCCTAACTTTAATAAATCAGCATACATAGCTTTATCTCTTATTTGCAATTGGAAATATTTTTTAACCGATTCTCGTTCTCTTGCCTTGGCGCTAATTTTATGGCCAGAATCCATAATTTTCGCAATATTTACTAATATATTTCTATTTTTATTCGTAATATTGAGCCCATTGCAACCATTTTTATGTTCGCAAAGGCACCCATCTGTAACGATAAGACCTAATATATAGGCCATATTGTTAGACCAAGTTTTAAAAAAGTTGCTATTTGCTTTTGGCCTGCTCATAATTTTTTCTCGATTTTTGGTGCGCGGGGGGGGACTTGAACCCCCATGAGCTAATGCTCGCAAGGCCCTCAACCTTGTACGTCTGCCAGTTCCGCCACCCGCGCACTTGTATCGTGTAAAATACCATATCCGTCGGTGAAATGCAAGCAAAAAAGAAGCGGGCGCGCATTAGGCTGACTAAACTTAGCGCTTAGTCTGCCCGGGGGGAAATGCGCGCCGCTTCAATATGTTACAATGCCCTCGAGATCTCGGCCTCTCTCGCTTCTCTTCTGTAATGTTCCTCCAGGTCCTCTCTTATATTCAAAGGCTGCACCGGTATCTCGAGTAACCCCGAGTAAAACGCCTGCCTTATACCGTCGCCGGTCCAGCCGTTTGTCCTCCACTCGCCAGCGAGTCTTTCCGCGTAAGCATCCTGCAATTTCGGGCTGTCATATATAAGTGCCGCGATAAGTCTGTGTATATTCGCTTCTTCCACATACTGCCCTTCAGCAACAGCCATAGCTGCTACTGCGAGCGCCGTAAGGCCGCCTATCGGCAGGTAGCCGCCTTCATCGGGGACGCCGGTGAGATTTGCCGACATGTAGCCTTCCTTAATATTATCTTCTATGCCCTCTATACTGGTATCGTAATAGATGAACGTGTTATTCGTTGTGGCGCCTCTGGTCTTTTCCAGGAATTCATTAAGTTGGGTAATATCCGCGACTGCTCGTACATCGATCTTGTTGTAGCCTTCGTCGCGGAATAGGCGTGTGACTTCTTCAGTGGCGATCTCAAAACCGGTGCGCCTGCTGCGTCCTGCCGAGGATGTCGGAGGCACTATTTTTTCACTGCCTACAATGACCACATACTTCCGGGCAGCACCGAAACCGTTCCTCGAGTCCATGGCACCAAGTATGCCGCCACGCTTTACAGTATCGCCATTAGTCGCAACAAGGCTTTGTGAGCCTATTATCGATCTGTATACACCTATCTTATGCGACAGGTATGATCCTATATTGTTTTTCGTAAGCGGCTTTCTTCTCTCCGCTGATTCAGCGGGCCTGCTTTCCTTCGGCCTGCCGAACCTTTTTATTGTCTCGTCAAAATCCCACGCGTCCTGGACATTCCGTATCTTTTCAACAACCAGGCTGTAGCCTTCGTGCGTCAACACATCAATATCAGAGACCGTGCCGCTTGCGTAATATTGCCCGTATGTCCTGTCATCTTTAGCGGTTACGAGCAGTTTCTTTGTTGTGGTCAATTCCAGCTCCACGTCTGCCGGTATCCTGAAGTTATAGAACGGCTGGATATCTATAATAAGCCCTTCCGATTCCACCCAATAGTGCGCATTGTTCTCTCTGCCTGCCATCTCCATCAACACCGCTTCAATGCCAGCCTCCCTTAATATCCTGCACAATGCCACGCTCCCATGCAGCGGAGAGATGGTGTGCTTATTCAGTATACTTGCCATCTTCTCTATAAGCTCTCTTCTTTGTCCCGCTTCCGCCACCGTGGCGGTCCTGCCGGTATCTCTTAACATGTTGCGGAGCGCAACGCTGAGTGCCGCTGCCTCCTGTCTCACCTGAGCCAGCTGCAATTCCGTGTTTTCAAGCTGGCCTGCCTGTCCAAGCATCTGTATTATAGCCACGGGGTCTTTGGCCGCGAGGATCCTCTCCAGGATATCCAATGCCAGGTCCAGCCTGGCATTTTCGAATATACTTAATACAATGATATTTCTGAGAGCCGTTCCTTCCAATCTGCCGGCGCCGAGATCTTCGCACCTTTGGTTTATACTATTGACCAAGGATACAAACCTGTTGAGATATGCCTTTACAGGGGCAACATTACCTCCTTCCGACGTATTGATAAGCCGTTCAAGAGCGCGGCTTATGTTCTCTTGGATATTTGGCCAGCTTAAAAGGCCTTCCTGCGCTTCGTCTGTATGCGCGTAAAGCTCGCCTATGGCTACTCTGGCGGCTACGCTTCCTACTCCGGCTGCTCTCATAATATTATTTACTATTAGATGCAGGCCCCCGTGAGCATCTTCTTCTATGGTAACGGTATCTTTGCCCAGGGCGACAGTGATGCCCTGGCTTTCCTGTGGTTCCGGTGTTCGCATATCCGCGATCATGTCTCTGGAAGTCTTATGAAGTACGCTGTGTAATCTTTTCAACAGTTTTTCTCTTACGGCCGGATCAAATGAGCACTTAGCTGCCGGCCTGCCATGGATAGTTTCATATCTTGTCTTATCTTTGTCCAAAGACCTTAGATCCTCAAATCCAAAACATTTTCTTACCTTCGGTTGAATGTTATAAACAAAGTAATATGCCGCTGACTTCCATTCATCTGTCCCGGGTTCTTCGAGCAGCCTCTCCACCATAGTGTTAAGATCCGCCACAGGGCGGCTTTCATAGGCACTTCTGTATTCAGCAAGCTCGTTAAGCATGCTCTCGACAACACGAAGGGCTGTCTCGACTTCGTGCCTATTCTGACCATCAGACGAAGCATCAAGATCAGAAGTGATCGTCTTCAGGAGCATATCTATTATCCCGGGATATTCCATCTCCAGCGCTACAGGATTATAGTATCCGACCATCCATTTACCGTCATGCGACATAATAACGCTTGGATCCCAGTAACTGTCATCTCTAAGGCTTGTATCTGACTCCAGGATATGTATCCTTATGGCGCCGGGATTGTAATGGTATGTTACGCCGAAATCGGATTCCGCTTCTTCGTCTCTACCTTCACTTATAGTTGAGGTGCGTGCGTCTCCCGCGGGAGGCGTGCTGCGAGAAGCCGCATCGAGCCACTTGCGGCTCTCTGTGTCGAATTCTATCATTCCCGCTACCTTACCGTGCAGGACCTCGGCAATAGTGACTTTCCTTGTCACTCTATCCGGGCTCGTGGGACTATATAGCGGGACTTTAGCGTCTATTCTTTCTGAATCCTGTAATATTTCGATTATTATGCCCGGAGAGTCGGCTGTGCCATAGAACGGTGCACGCTCGAAGGCGGCCCTCTTTTCCATCCTGGAGCTGGAGAGCCTCACATACGCTTCATTTATGTTATACGCCGCTTCCGCGGTACGACCGTCCAGGAGGTCTAACTCCGCGAGCACCAGGTGAGATAAGGCCAAAGGCACGATCGCTGATAAGGCCCCTTGCGTCTGTTTGGCCGTGACTTCCAGGGCGTACTCCTCCACAAAATGGACTGCCATCTGTGTTATATGCTCGCGCGGCAGTTTCATGGCAAAGGCTACGGCGTACCCGTAACACTTCTTCGCTTCGGCTGCGTTGCCCTGCTCTGTAAAGAGTAGGGCCAGGTTGACATAGTACTCGAACAGCGTGGATATCCACTCCGTTCTGCCTACGGACCTTTCCATCATATACGTAATTATCGTCTCAGCCTCTCCCATTATGCTAAGTTTAAGCTCGCCGTCCTCGGCCAGGTCAAAACTTTTAGCCTCGAGCGCGTAGATATTTTCCAGGTTAACGTCAGCCCCGTTATAGTACTTGTAGAAATATATAAACCCGAGCAAAGAATATATCCTCGCCATACCATCATTACTGTATCCGGCCGCCAATATGCCCTCTTCCTCCGCCCGTAGCGCTTCTGTGATCCTGTCGAGCGCATCCACTGTGCCGCCTTCTCTATTATATTCAGCGGCCAATTCTTCCCTCTCCTCCCGATTAAGGCCTTCGGTAACCGTAAGAAGACTGAATATATTGTCAAATTCCCAATCCGAATGCGGCTGCAGGCTTATTATGAGAAGCCTTGCCAGCATGTTGATCACGGCGTCGCCCGTTACGTCTTTTTTCCTTACAATATCCGAAAATGCATCTCTGCAGGCGTCGGATATAGCCACATCTGCGCTGACAAGCATGGTCTCTATCTGTTCAATATTGCCCCTGTTAATATCCGCCACCAGATTTCTACGGAAGCCGTCCGGGTCGCCGGTTATCATCGCAGTCGTCGCCGTGCGGCCGAGGTCGGAGTCCGATGATGGCATGCCAGACGGCTGCTCTTCCAGGGCAGGATGAGTTGTATCACTGATGATACGCTTCGGTTCGTCATCGGGTGTCTGGATATCTTCTCCTGTTATCGGCTCCCTTATCTCACCTTCCAGGCTACGTATAATGCCGTCCCATGTTATCGCATCGAGATCTTCGATCCTCACCTCCTGGTCCAGACCTGTCCTATCTTTACTCACTCCCGCAATTATGAATTTTCCCATCAGGCCTTTGAAATACTTTTCGGCCCCGCCTGTTTCCATGCGGGTGGGCTTACCCGGAACGGTCTCGTAATAATTGAGATGGCCCCTTATGGCTTCTAATGCGACGAAAGTGAAATTCGCGAGGTCCCGCAGCCTGCTGTTTCTGACTAAATAATAAGGGTCCGGTTTTCCGGAAACGGGCTCCTGGTCACCTTCTTTTAAAACCGGCAGACACGCCTTCCATTTCCTGCCGTTTCGCATTTTCAGGACTCCATAGGTTTTACGCACGATCTGCAATATGGGTGCAAAATTATCCAAAGATAACGCGGGGTCAGGCGTTACAGAATATCCGAAATCGACTATCTTGAGAATGCCGTCTTTGGTAAAGAATGTCTCTGCATCCCCGAGGTCCCTGTGGTAGATGCCCGCCTCATTAAGGCTCCTCAATAACTTCGCCACCTCTAAAAGATCCGTAAGTATGCCCCTATAGGCATCTGTGGCCCCATCCCTATCAAGCTTATTTCTCAAAAGCTTTTCAATTCTACTCTTCAGCGTCTCTCCTGTAATCTTTTCCTCAATAAGATAATACTGGCCCGGTTTTATACCGCAGCCCGCCATAGCCGCCATATGCGATGTCCTGGCCGGTTTACGCTGAAATTGGCCGTAACCGAACAGGCGGGGCAGGTGTTCAGCTTCATCAGGCACTCTTTTTGCTATATCCCGTATAACCCTTGCTTCATGGAAAACGCCGTCCTGTTCCATAAGCGCTTTGTTAAGTCGCCAGAGCATTGTATTCTTTTCCAGTGAATTTCTATTGTCCTTGATCACCTTGATAAGAACAGGGGTTTTGTCCCTTTTAAGCTCACCTTCGAAGATCCATGAGTTACTCTTATCGACCTTATATTGCACTATATTCTCGACATCATTCAGCTTTGCCGTCCCGGGCACATACGCGCTCTCCCGGGCCGTCGACGTGCGGCCGGCCGTGCCGCGGGAGCCATCGGGGGGTGCGACTTCCGCGGCAGTGCGGGCGGCTGTGGGTCTCTCGGATACAAGCATCAGCTCTTCCCCATGCCCTTCATCTACTACCTCGAGGTGCATATTCTCTGAGAACCCTGCAGCTGTGCTGCCCTTTCCCAGGGTAAGCATTTTCAATAGATTTGGATGCGCCTGCCACCCATCTTTAATGGCCTGGATTATAGCCTCTGTGGTAATTTTGCTTAATTTAAGCTCGAGCTTTTCGAATTCACCTTCTTCTTCATCCGTCTCGCCCGCCGCTATCAATTCATTTATCCTTGATGC
>CAZKWI010000020.1:0-25547 GCA_964556455.1 uncultured Planctomycetia bacterium
CAGTAAGCATATAGCAGGCACCTGTTCTTTATCTTATATTTGTGTATGAGGTTTATATAGCACCTGTAATCATCCTCAGTTACAAATACCTGCTTTTTCCCAATGCCTCGTGCGACTATATGGTTTGAAGCATTCTCTATAAACAATCTCGCTATCCTTGGCATAGTGCATCACCTCCTTTCACCCTAAGTAGACACAAAAATGGCCAAAATTATTACAAAAAAAATAAATAGGGGACAGGTCTGAAGCTAAAAAATATAACGTTCTGTGCTCAGTTTTGGACAGTTTTGGAAACGTCCCTACTATAAAGACTTTTAAAAAGTTTATAATCATCTTGACTCTTATATAAGGAATGTATTATAATTATAATAATAGTTCCTTCGGTACATTGACATCCTGATAATATTATGATATAGTTATATAAATTAAAGGGGTGAATGTGAAAAAATATTTATTTTTTAAGGGGATTTTTTGTCTTTTACTTGCGGGTATCCTTACGGGCTGCGGAGGGGCGCAGGAAGAGCGATTAGGCGTTATAGCATGGCACTGGATGACGGATAGGGAAGACGCGTTACTGGAATTGGCTGAAAGATATAAAGAAGAGACCGGAACCACGGTCTCTTTTGAATTATATGCGCCTTCTGATGCCTACAGCCAGAAGGTCAGGGCGGCCGCACAGACCGAAACCCTGCCTGATATATACGGACTCCTGGCCGAAAAGAGGGATTTCGCAGCTTTTATAAAGGCGGGCCATGTGGCTGACCTGACAGCGGATATGAAGGCTGACGGCAGCGCATGGGAGAGTGTGCTCTTTAAGAAGGCGCTCGACGTGAACAGGTTCATCCCCGGAAATCAATGGGGCGCTAAACCCGGTATATACGGGGTCCCCATAGATGTAACCAATATCCAGATGATATATAATAAGCGGCTATTCAGGCAGGCGGGGCTGGACCCGGAGAGGCCCCCGCGCACATGGGACGACTTCATGGACGCCGCCAGGGTGCTCAAAGATGCAGGTATACCCGGGCTTGTGAGCGGTTGGGGCGAAATATGGATGGTCGATTGCTTTGCGTCGAACTATGCTATGAATATAATGGGTAAGGACAAGGTGGTATCCACCATTAAAGGCGAAGTGCCTTATACAGACCCTGATTGGATCAGGGTCCTTTACCTTTTTAAAGAGCTCGCAGATGAAGGTGTACTGGCATCCGGTGTTGTAGCCATGGTAAATAAGGAAGCAGAGCAGATATTTGCCAATGAAAGGGCGGCTTTTGCTTTCAATGGTTCGTGGTGTGTTAATGTTTACAAAGGTATGAATCCGGATCTTGAGTATGGCGTAATACCGCCTCCCAGGGCTGATGCAAGGAACCCGATGCTTATCTGGGGCGGTGCCGGCGGCTCATTCCTCGTGAACGGCAGGTCCAAAAATAAAGAAGATGCTATAGAATTCTTAAAGTGGCTCTCCGCAAAACCACAGCAGGTCTTCCTGGCACAGAAAACGAATAATCTCCCTTCCAATAAAGAGAGCCTTATGGATATATCTCCGGTTCTCTCGCAGTTCGCGGATGATATGGACAGGACGACCCATCCCGATGTGCTCCCTGCAAATGAATTCTCGCAAGTGATAGAGTTTTTCGATAAGGGCATACAGTCTATCATAATAGGCGAAAAGACCCCTGAAGAGGTGGCCCAGAAGGTTCAGGAGATAAAGCTTAAGCGCATAGAGTGGACCAAAAAGCGCGAAGCGCTGAAGAGGAAGATGTGAAACACTCCCTTACGGGTAATGGCAATATAAGGCTGAGAGAGACCCTGCAGAACTACATCTTTGTTCTGCCCGCGCTCATCCTCTTTGCCATGTTCTATATATATCCTGTATATAAGGTATTCCAGCTCAGCCTCTTTGAATATGACGGTATTTCACCGGAGAAGTATTTCATTGGCCTCGGCAACTTTACAGAAGGCCTTACGAACAGGGTGTGGTGGACATCCATGTGGAATGCCGCCTATATCACCATACTGGCGCTCGTATTCCAGAACGCATTGGCGTTAGGACTGGCGTTGATCGTGGATAAAGACTTAAGGTGCTCTAGGTTCTACAGGATAGTATTTTACCTCCCGCCGGTACTATCCGGTATCGTAATAGGCCTTATCTGGAAATGGTTCTACAACGGCGATTACGGGCTATTGAACCACTGGCTGGATATTATCGGCCTGGGCAGGCTGGCCCGGGCGTGGCTTGGCGAGGCCGGCACAGCGCTTACGTGCGTGGCGGTTATACATATGTGGCGGGGGTTCGGGTGGGGTTTTATAATACTACTGGCGGGATTGCAGAATATCCCCAGGGAGCTCTATGAGGCCGCCAGGATAGACGGCGCCGGCACTTGGGACACCTTCGCAAAAGTTACGGTCCCGCTCATGATACCGGTCTTTATACTTGTAATGGTTTTAACGGTCTTAGGGACGATGCAGATATACGATATTATAGCTTCGACTACCGGCGGCAGTCCGGGTTTCCACACGGAGGTGCCGATAACGCGCATACTCGCTGCCATGACGAGCTCGTCCAGGTTCGGATACGCCTGCGCGCTGGGCCTTATATTCGGCGTGGTGCTTCTTGTAGCGTCAATGGCGCAGCTGCGGGTCTCGAAGTACATGAAACAGACTTAATGGTGCTATGATGGAATTCAGGATGAATAAATACGTGGCGAAAAAGAGAGCAAAGGGCTTCACCATGCACCTTATACTGGCGCTGGTGGCGGTAACGTGCATATTCCCGCTTATCTGGATGTTCTCTTCGAGCCTCAAGACGCAGAGCACCATATTTTCCGATATGAGCATGTTTGTAAAGAATCCCCTGTGGAGCAATTACAAGGAGGCCTGGACTAAGGGCAACTTCGGTATATACTTCTTCAACAGCGTCTTTTATACAGTGACCGTTGTGGTCGGGGTGGTGCTGGTATCAAGCCTTGCCGCCTTCGCGTTCGCAAGGCTCCGCTTTCCCGGGAGGAATATACTGTTCTATATGTTCCTTATAACGATGATGATACCGATACCCGGCAGTTTTGTGGCATTATATGTATTGCTCAAGAACCTTAAACTTATAAATACGAGGCTCGGCTATATATTACCGCAGATAAACGTGGGCCTAGCGCTCGCCATATATCTCTTAAAGACATTCTTTGAAGAGATCCCTAAAGACCTGGAGGATTCAGCTAAGATAGACGGATGCGGGAAGTTCGGCGTATACCGCCACATAGCCATGCCTCTGGCAAAACCGGCCATAGCGGTTATAGTGGTCTTTAACGCCATGGCGGTCTGGAACGAGTACCTGCTGGCGATGCTTATATTCACGGGCAAGTCGCTCATGCCGCTCCAGCGCGGTCTCATGGTATTCCAGGGAGCGCATATCACGAAGTATCCTGTTCTTATGGCAGGCATTACTATAACGGTGGTCCCTATAATCCTTGTGTATCTATTCATGCAGCGCCATATCATTACAGGCATTACCGCCGGTGCCGTGAAAGGATGATGACATGAGAAAAATTCTGTCACTTATAGTACTGATAACGTTCGCTTCGATGCAGGGCTCTGCCTATGCGCAGATGAACCAGCCCCTTGCCGCCTACGATACAAGTATGCATAATAGGGTCTACGAAGCTGATGAGAATGTAAGTACCGACTCTGCCAGGTTCGTGGAAACTGCTGAAGAAGAGTCACTCGACAGCGCCGCGATAGAAGAGGATATAAAAAGCACCAGGCTCAGGCAGCGTGAGGCGAGGATAAGGGTGCTTAAGGATGAGCTCACCTCCGCAAATACGAGGTCCAGGATAGTGAAGACGAGCAGGGGCCTATCAACCGAGAAGGAGACGAGGGTAATAGAGCAGAAGAGTTCCGGCACCGCGGATGATACACCATATAAAACCGAATTACCCCGAAAGACCGTTTCCGAGACAAAAAGGCAGAAAAAGATATACTACAACGTAGCTGATGAAGGAGTGGCCAAGCCTCAGTCGTCGCCTGCCGAATACTCCGGTCCACAGGGCGGCGGGAACGACGATAAGGGAGACGGGCGCCCCCCTGAAAAGATAGCAAGCTCCAAAAAGAAACGAAGAAAGACCAGGGGCGAGAAGATGGGCATTCTCCCTGGAGACGGGACCGAAAGAAAGATGATACGTGTAAAGAACATACCAAAGAATGTAGACCTTGGAGGTGCGGTCGCCAGGGACATAAACGAGCAGATATATCCTTTGAAGATAAGCGGAGAGTATCAGCTGTCCTGGGGGTATGATTTTGGTGATGTCAACCGCGGGGGCGACAACGGCATGTGGAAAAAGGCGGACTGGAATGAGGCCAACCTCGTATATAACCTCGATAACCAGTACGTATTCGCCCGCGACAGGGACAATACTTATGACAAGAGGGTCTTCGATAGATACAGGCTTAAGCTTGAGAGCGTAAGGGAGAGAGGGTTCAATATACTCTCCGAAGTCGTCATAGACCCATGGAGTTTTGTAGGCAAGACCGACTACATAATGGTCACCTCTCCGGGCGGGCAGTTCCCTATGCAGCTTAGATACTGGTCGAATACCAGCCACACTCTGGATGAAAGGATATGGATGTCGAGCGGTAACGACTTTGTAAATGTACCCCAGATCGAGGTCCATAACGGGACCACACTCGCTACCCCGGTATTCAGCAGATGGGGTAACGTGCAGTTCGATATACCACCCATGGATATAAACAGGGATTTCAGGCCGCTTCGCAAGGCTGAATTGAATTACAGGGGTGATGGATTTGGCTTTAAGATATTCGCGCTGGCAGACCAGGACCATGCCTACAGCACTGACGATCCCTTAAGACTTTCCAATAACCACACCTACTGGGAACCCAGCCCATGGCTCGACCGCTGGGACGCCGCGCAGTACTTCCCTCCTGCGGCAGGCTACAGGCCGGGCGCCTGGAGGAACGACATATCATTTGAATCAAGGGACAGCGATTTCACGTTCCTTACCCTTTTAAGGGGAGTCTCTTTTGAGATGGAGCACGAAGGCATGTATCTGGGCGGCGGCGTTGCAATGCCCCTTACCCTGTGGCAGGATTACGACAGCGTGAACAGCCTGCCAGGGGCCGTCAGGATAAAGCAGAAATTCGTAAATGGCTGGTACCTGGGCGGCACATACGCGTTCAATTACGGTTATGACCAGGAGAACCTGGATGCTGTCAACCACGTCTTTGGCGCTGATGTGGGATATGAAGTGCCGGGTTTTCTCAATGTGCGCGGCCAGCTTGCGTATTCCAGGGACAGGCTGGACTGGCACGGCCACGATCCCCGTATAGGGCGCTCCAAATTCCAGGATAACGCCTTCAGGGTAGAGGCTGAGGGCCAGTTCATGAAGGACTTTACCGGAGATCCTACCATGAAGGTGAAGGCCAGCTATAGCCATATGGGCACCAGCTTTAGGAACAGGGTATCCAACTACAGAAACACCAGAAAGGACGAATTCTGGGGAAAGCACATATCGTTCGAGCCCATATCGCCTGATTTCGAGCATTTCAAGATAGGCGACGGCATGGACTGGGGGAGGAATGTCTACCAGTTCAGGATGGAGAACATCCTGTATAATGAACGGTTCGTCGCCCTTACTGACGTACGCCTGGTGCAGGGTGTAAGCGGCGGGAAGATAGAGAATGTCTACAGGGAAGAGTTTACGATGAGGCCCCTGGGCAACCTCACGTGTAAGTTTCTCTACCGCTACCAGGACCTCCCTGATACACAGCTGGACAGGGACCCCTATATATTAGAGGATTACGTCTCAAGCGACAATACGGGTATATCCATATTTAACGACGAGATAATGGAAGGCGAGAACGCCGATGTATGGACGATCGGCGTCGGGTTCAGGCACGATCCCATAGAATGGTTCGGTTTTGAGGGCATATACGAGCGCACCAATGACTACGAGATATTCCCCCAATATACCCTGAATGACGCGGGCTTCAGGGCCGACGGGGATATAAGGGAGCTAAACCACTTCCTCTACGGTCAGGGTCTTATCTCAGTGCCGCCGTATGACGACTATGATATATATAAGGCCAGGATATACTTTACCCCCATGGACTCAGCCAGGATAAAACTGGAGTACGTATTGAACGAGTTCAAGCATGCCTCAGGCAGGGATGACAATATCAGCCACTACGGCGTAGAGGTGGACTTTGACCTCGCCGAGAACCTGAGGACGTCCTTCAAATATACAAGGGCCCAGGTGGTGGACCTCTTTATGCAGTCACAACGATCAGCAGATGTGCCTTTTAACCGCCACCATAATATATTTGCGAAGCTGCAGTACGATTTTTACGAGAATCACTCCCTTATTTTCCAGTTTGGCGAGTTCTTCGTACCTGCCAAATACACGCCTGTCCACTGGATACTGAACACAGTGGATACGCAGCGAATATTGAGGGTTTATATGAAAGGTAAGTTTTAACATATACAGTTTCACTTAACTATAATGCTCACAAGAGGTTACCTCAAGGTTAAATATTAAAAAAGTAAGATAATCCCCCTTGACAGTTCTATCCGTATGTGGTATACTATAAATGAAGATAAAAGCATTTAAAAAGTCGTTAATATATATGAGTCCTGTTCTTGCTTTAGAGAAGAACAAAAAGCGCTCAAAAATTGATAATTTAACTATTAATACCTTTAACATTGTTTATGCAACTATGGGAAAGGATTCAAAATCTAATATGAAAGGAGGTGAAACAAAATGAAGAGAATAATGTCTATCATAGCGATAGTTACATTAGTACTCTCTCAGAGCACAGTGGCCAGCGCTGCTTTTGGTATAGACGAAACCATCAGCGGTAAAGTAGCTACTGTTGACCTCTCTACCGGAACGCCGGTAGCCGACCTCGCCATAGGTTTCAAGACTATGGCTGGCGCAGCCGCGACCAACATCACCTGGACAGGTGTAAACCTCGGTGACAGCTGGACAAAGGCCGCCAATTACATGGAGATCGGTTACAACGCGAACAAGATCGGTTGGGGTGTCCAGGTCTATACGGACAACATGACCGGGGCTAACGCTTACATAGGTAACCCTGATCTTGACCCTGCGGAACAGCCGGCGGGTCTTATAGCGCAGACGACTAAAGATATCGCCTGTCCTGTAGCCATACTGGTTGAGGACGCCGCTCTCACTGCGGGTCAGCTTGCTACGCCTAACCTGATAATTTCAGGTCCTGACCGTTATTTCGATAACGGTTATAATAAGGACGCAGGCGACGCCGACCACGAGAACGTGTGGTTCTATCTTAAGGATAAGCGCAGCACGTTGTGGAACGATGAGCACTATCCGGCCGGAGATGCCAGGAGAAATAACGGCATACCGGACGCCGGTGAAATGGAGCCAACGTTCTCCACTACGGGTGATGAAGTAGCGACCATCGTAAACACTTACGGTTTTACGACCGGTTGGTACATCAACACCACTGGGAAGATGGGGAGAGATACTGAGACGCACGCGAAAGACAGAGCTGAAGGGGCTGGCAATACTCTTATTGCCGGTACCACGCTTTACAGCTTGAATGTCTATTTCGCGGCTGACTTCTCAACGGCAACTACGCTCCAGCAGTACGAGACGCATACTATCACTGTAGAGATCTACCATCAGTAATCTCTTATAGTGGTGGTTCAAGTAGCGTTTCAGTTGCTTGATTAGAAGAGAAGGACTATCTTTCTATATATAGTTTGGGGGCGTATTCACAGCACTATCCAGAATACGCTCCGGTGGATAGAGGATATTTATATAGATATATAGAAAGATAGCAGCCCCTTGATCATACAAGGGTGTGGAAAAGGTACGTTTTTGGATGGGTGCCTGAGGTATAGGTACTTAATTAAAGGAGTTTTCTAAGTACGTGCGTATTATGAGATAACATAATATATGCGCTGCGATATCGAAGAAAAGCGAGGACAACAATGAAGAATAACGGGGTATACATGGAAACTTATATGTCATCTCCGCGTAAGCGGAGATCTAGGAAGTGGATTCCCGCTTTCGCGGGAATGACATTGGCGGTATTCCTATGCCTTTTTACGGCTGCGTCCGCGCAAGCAGATAAATTCGGCATACTGAGTGAGACGTATGTATATCCCGACGGCATAAGGCTGGATACGGATTCAAAGCTGTGGGTTTGGGGTGAAACGGCCACCTTATCGAACGACGCAGCAGACAAGAGGGAGGGCCAGCACAGCCTGAAAGCCGTTTCCAACTTCGGCCGGAACGGCTGGGAAATTATCTCAGACCAGGATAATGACAATTCCCCGGACAATTATAACATGTCGCCCTACTCAAGCGGTTCACTTGAATTCTGGATCAAGTCACAGGTCGACCTAGAGATAAAGATAAAAGCGAATAAAGAGGCTTCATTTACACTGAGCGGTAAGGGCATTCCAACAAATAACCAATGGACTTTTGTATCGGTGCCTTTCAGCGGTTTTAGTAATATAAGCGGCTTTAATTTTGCACAAGTGAATAGATTTCTCATAGTGGTCTGCGGCAGCGCACCGAATGGCAGTACATACCATCTTGATAATCTCAGGTGGAATACCGGCCAGACCGGGCCGCTGGACCATATAACTGTTTCACCCGCTTCATTCGCTATACCAGTAGGATATCCCAAGAGTTTTATCGCTACAGGCTATGACGCGAGCAATAACGTAAGAGATATATACCCGACATGGTCTTCTTCGGGCCTAAGCGGCAGTTTCACCGCTGCAGAGGGGCTCTCGACAATATACACGCCTGCCACCAGTCCGGCTACAGGCACCATAACCGCCACTGAAGGCGGCGTATCGGGAAGCTCGAATGTCACGGTGGCCAGTTATACATGGAACGACTTTTTCCACCTCATTAATGACGGCGGGGTGTATGGAGAGCTGGGCGGCTATGATTCCGATGACGGCGACGGCGACGGGGACGGGACGGAGAATAACAGTATAACGCTCGATACAGTAACTGCAGTCAGCCCCCCGGGCTTGACCAAATCCCTTGAGGCAATATATTCTATACAGACATACGGCTGGGCAGGGTATTATTTCCATGAAGGCCCGCTTACGAACGTATCTGATGTAAGGGACCTCTCCGCGTTCGCGAACAAGTATATTACATTCTGGGTGAAAACGCCTGTGGATCTCGAGATGGGCATCAGGACCAGAAATATAGACGCGGGCCAGGAACGCTCGAAGATAATGCTATCGGAATACAGTGTACCGGCCGATAACAACTGGCACGAGGTCTTTATAGCGGCGGATGATTTTAAGAACAGGGACGACAGGCTCGATTTCTCGGAGTCCAAGGTCTTCTTTAATTTCGCTGTGATAGGCGAGAAGGTGACGGATCACTCGGACAAGTTCTATGTAGCCGGGCTCAAATACATAAAGACAAAGTCGGCAACGGCAGATATATCCGTAGCCATAAAAAAGAGAAACACAAACGAAGCGGAGCCTTCGGGCGAGATAGGTTTTTCAGGCGCGTCGCTCGGCGGCGGCTGGACCATAGGGGACCAGTATATGGAGATCACCTACGATACGATCGCACTGTCGTGGGGGATGCAGATCTACTCGGACAATAAGGCGGCCGGAGCAAACCCGCAATATCCGGGTAACCCCGCAACATCCTTAGACCAGCAGCCCGCGGGCATGCTGGGTGTAGCCACGCCTGATATAACATGCCCGATGACCTGGCTGGCGCTGGATACGCCCGCAAGCGGCGCGGGCGTGATAACGCCCCCAGCCAGACTTGCGGTCGATGCGAACGACACCCTGACCCTCGATCTGAAACCGTTCATAGCGGCCGGACAGAACCCCCTGTATTATGTTTACATCGGTGGTGATATAGATAATGACGGCACCCTGGAGGCCTCGGATATCCAACTGATC
Organism: uncultured Planctomycetia bacterium; assembly: GCA_964556455.1. Classification (GTDB taxonomy): domain Bacteria; phylum Omnitrophota; class Gorgyraeia; order JABMRJ01; family JABMRJ01; genus CAZKWI01. Next base: position 9,944 of record CAZKWI010000020.1, read on the forward strand.
ATCGACAAGATAAACAGCGGCCAGGGACTCAATGCAGGAGACCCGGGATGGAATCCGCAGATGGATATCGACAGCAATGATGTTATCACACCTCTAGACATACTTTTACCCATAAACATGCTGAATGCAGGCATTACGCAAAAGCCCGCCGCAGCCGTGATGAACCTGAATACAGGCATCTTCACATGGCCTACGACTGCGAGCGACGCGGGTACGTATTATCTTACGTTTGTGGCCAGAGACGGGGCCTATCTTTATGCAAGATGCGCCAGGATAAGGGTGACGGACATGCCGCTGCCCGTAGAGGCCGATAATGGCCTGTCTCCGGGAGACCCGGATTACCGGCTCTTCTTCAAGAGCGATGTGAACGGTATGTGGGGCGGAGAGCCTGCAAAGGCCGAGTGGGCGTGGCTTAAGGACAAGAGTTCCACCAGGTGGGTGGACTCGGACGGTGACGGCAATGTGGACTCGGGAGAGATCAAGCCGGACTTCTCCCTGACGGGCGATACCTATTCGACCATCGCTGACCAGCTTGGGCTGGCCACGAATTGGTTCGACACTGCGGGCAACAGCCTGTACTCGCTTAACCCCGAATCGCCGATAGTGATCTATTTTGCCGCCAATTTCCAGAAGGCGAAAACACTACAGCGGTACAAGACCAACACATTGACGCTGGAATTATACCATAGATGATGAGGAAACTTAGGAGAACGGATATGAAAAGAATGTACACGATCCTGATAATTATCGCGTTATTCTTTTTTGCGGCGGCGGAAGAGGCCAGCGCCAACGTAGCCACGATAACCGTCTTACCCGTTACCAGGACGATAGTCCTGGAAAAAGGCGGATCGAAGAGCGGCGAATACATAGTGACAAATAAGAATGACCAGGCCATAGATGTGAGCATAAGCTCCCGTTACTGGTTCATGCCGCCGGATAAGAGTGAAATAGCAATAGATTCCTGGCTCGAGTTCGAGACGACAGAGTTCAAAGTGGAGCCTGAGAGCCAAAAGAAGATCGGCTTTACCGTGAAAGCACCCGAGGGAGTGACAGGCGAGCTTGCCGCGATGATATCTTTTAAGCCGAGGCCGGAAAAGACGCAGCAGGTGAACGTCGTATTCAGCGTTTCGCTATATGCCGTGGTAAAAGGCACTGAAAAAGTGGAGTGCGAAATAAGCGGTTTTAACCTCTGGAACTACGACGACAGTGACACCATAGGCATGAGGATGGAGCTTGAGAATACGGGCAATATCCATGCAAGGCCCAGGACGACGGTCTATATACGAAATATGCTTAACAAAGATATGTACACGGGGCGCATGAAATACGGTGCGCCTGTTTATCCCGGCAAAGCGGAGAATTATCACGGCGATATATATAACATAAAACTGAAACCGGGATTGTATAAGGCCCATGTGTATATGGAGATCGAGGATACCTACAGGGTCTTTAAGAAGGACATATATTTTATAGTCGGAAAAGAAGGCAGGATCCTGAAGACGCTCTATACCGAACCGAAGAGGGTAAGATAACTACGAGGATGTGAGAAAAATGGCAGCCGGAAGGGTTCGCATAAAAAAGGCCGGATTTAACTGGAAGATGAGATTCCTTTCTTGTCTTCTCGCAGGGGTCTTTTTGCTCACTTCCACGGGCATATCCAGCGCCTTTACGTCCTTAGAGGTGATAGGCCCGCTCACTGCCGGCGCGTTCGTGGATGATGATGCAGACGGCGACGGACTCGGGGACACCTGGGAGACAACCCATTTCGGCAACATAACCGCACAGGACGGTAACGGCGACCCTGACGGCGATGGTTATAACAACCTCTGGGAATACAAGAACGGCACTGACCCGAATGATCCGGGCGATCCGGATCTCTTCCTGCCGGCAAAGAACAAGGCCGTCGGTTTCCTGAAAGCAATGATGGACAAGACTGTCGGTTCCGGCATGAGGATACTCCATAGCTATGTAAACGCGGCGAATGTTTCAACGGGCTACGGATGGACTTATGACAATGCGATAAGTGCGATCGCCTTCCAGAAACTCGGCGAATGGCAGAGGTCGAAAGAGATACTGGACGCCTATGTATGGTTGCAGGACAATGACCCGCATCTAGACGGCAGGATAAGAAGGGCGTACTGGGCGAGCATACCGATAGACACGTTGCAGGCAGATGCTACAACGTGGATCATACCCATCGGCACAAACTCCGAAGGTTTTGCCCAGGCGATAGGCGACATGGCGTTCATGATGATAGCTGCGCTGAATTACCACGAATATATCGGTGGATCCGATCCTTCATACCTCAATTTTGCAAGAAAGCTCGGCGACTGGATACACGCTAACGCGCTTAGCACCAACGGCGCCGGCGGGTACAATCTCGTCCGCAACAACCAGGAGCTGGCCAACCCTGCGGCGTTCGACAGAAAATCAACCGAGAACAATGTTGACGTGTATGTGGCATTCATGAGACTGTACGAGGCCGACGGCGACCACAAATACAGGACCTACGCGCTTAACGCGAAGAACTTTGTCCTTGCCATGTGGAATGCAGTCGACGGCATGCTCTGGACCGGGACACTCGATGACGGTATTACGATAAACGGCGGGACGAATTCCGACGTCGTAGGTTATATCCCGGGCGATCCTGTCTTTGGCCAGCCCACAAGCGGCCAGCCGGCAGACCCGAGCACATGGGGGTTCCTGGCACTGGGCGAGATAGCCAAATACGGCACAGGCGTATTGTGGGTGGAAGGCAATTGCCGCGTGAACAACATGGACGGTTTTGCCTTCGGCTATGACTTTAACGCCGACCGCGACGGTATATGGTTCGAGGGCTCGGCGCATATAGCGCTCGCTTACCAGAAGCTCAGTAACGACACTATGTCCGACTCCATACTGAATATCATAATACAGGCACAGGATAACGCAACAGGCGGTATAACATGCGCCTCTCATAACGGCGTCACAACGAGCTTTAACCAGTGGATACTTTCGACAGACTTCCATGTAACGCCCGCTGCGTGGCTCATATTCAACATTGAAAAATATAACCCGTTCTGGAACCAGCCTGTAACCGACACTGTCCCGTATGAAGGCGGTTACAATTCCGGAGGCACTCAATACATATTCAACGAGCCGTGGGCTGACGCGTCGGTGACGGCTGTCAATCCCGCTGCCGACGGCACAGCGCGCGCTATGGCCGACCTATCAGGTACGGGCGGAGACGATAAGGGCACACTCAGCGTGGCTGACGACGGAGCCATTGTAAAATACGAATGGGATTTCGACGGCAAGGGCACTTACGACTGGTCATCGACTACTACAGGAAATGTTACATACTGGTATACTGAAACAGGCTCGCATATGGCGAAGCTGAGAGTGACCAATGACAACGGTTACGTATCGACCAAGGGCGTAACCATCACAGTGGCCCAGGCGGATCTCGGCGCGGGATTCGCGCCGCCGCAGATAACCACAGCGACCGTTTCATCCGTGAGCGGCCAGGCGCTGTTCACAGCATCATTCACGGGCGCGGGCACAGACTCGGATGGTTATGTCGCCGGATACGAATGGGACTTTAACGGTGACGGCGAGTATGACTCTTATTCCGATACCTCAGGTAATATTACTCACACATATAATGAACCCGGCACATTCCAGCCTACATTCAGGATAACCGATGACGACGGCCTTACCGATACCGCTTCACTCGCATTGGAGGTGCTGGCAAATCCGGCCGCGCCTACGGCGTCTGTCGCAAATACCCTGCTTCCCACTCCTTTGACAGCCCCGTATAAGGTGAACTTCTCGGCGAACGGGAGCGTAGGCAATATATCCCTGTACCAGTGGGATTTTGACGGGAACAGCGTATATGACTGGTCGTCCACGACAAGCGGCAACATCGTCCATACTTACGGTGAGCCTGGCACATATACGGCAAAACTGAAGATCACTTCTCCCGGCGGACTTACCGATGTCGAGACCGTAACTGTGCGGGTATCGCATAATTCGCTCCTGCCTGCGCCACAGGCCGCGGGAAGCGTAGCACCTGTAAACGGCGTTATACCGTTCGATGCGGCCTTCACGGATTCAACGAGCGCAGGCACTATAAATACCTACCAGTGGGATTTTGAAGGAGACAAAAATTATGACGCCACGAACGGGGCAGCCGACAGCGCAATGCATACATATACAAGGCCGGGCTATTACCTGGCCGCGCTCAAGGTAACCGGCGTTAATGGGCTTGCTCACAGGGCATACGTACCTGTTATCGCGGCCGGGCCAAACCAGGCAGGCGGTGTATTCTCCAGTTACATGACCACACCTCAAGGCGGCCAGCGCATATACGGCGATTCAGTAACGGTTTCTATAAAGATAGCGCCTCAGGATACCGGCCAGACCGCGAGCCTCCAGCAGAAACTCACGACAGCCGGCGCGGGGGCCTGGGCTGATGTCGATCCTTCAGTGACCTATCCTTACAGAACCACTATAAACGCTACGGCCCTAGGAGCGGGGGACTATGACCTTCGCGCGCCTGTTAACGGCATATCCACCAATGCCAAGGTCTCGCCTATCATAATAGACCCGATCAACTGGGATATACATGAGACGGTGAACGCCCAGGGCGAGCGTGTCAAACAGGTAAGAGTGAACAAGGATAACGATACCAACGTGGAGCTTGTCAACGGAACAACGGCTGTCATAGAGGGCGGCACATTATCGGCTGATGACACTGTCACCATGACCACCCCGGCCAGTATTTCCGATACATTTGTAAGCACCGGCACCAATACTGTGCTATACCAGAGAGATATAGACCTTGCATTATTGACAGCGCTGAACAAACAGGTCACAATAACTATTCCTTACGAGGATGCGAACAACGACGGCATAGTGGACGGCCTCAATATCCCGGAGGCGGACCTGCAACTTCTGGTTTACAACCCTGTCACCGCGGAATGGGAAGCATTGTCGAATTACACCGTATTTACTGCTGAAAATTATGTGTCAGGCCAGACTGGTCACTTCAGCGTATTCGGGCTGGGCGGTCCTGTGGGCGGCGGCGGAGGCATAGCTTCCGTGGGCGGGGCGATCGGTTCGGCTTTCGGCGGCGGCGGAGGCGGCCGCGGGTGTTTCATAGCCACGGCCACTTACGGGACGGTCATGGCCGAAGAGGTCCAGAGCCTGAGAGATTTCAGGGACACATATTTATTGACCAATATGACCGGCGAGTTTGTCATAGATATGTACGAAAGATACAGCCCCCCGATAGCGAGGGGCATAGAGCAGAACGAGTTCCTTAAGGGCATGGTGAGGTACCAGCTGAGGCCTCTTATTACTTTTGCCAGGTTCGTGAACGGGCTCAAGGACCTAAAGGCGGTGATGCGCCATGATTAAAAGATGCGTAGCCATATTGCTGGCGGTATTATTGATCACAGCAAACGGTTCTCCTGCTTTTGCGACCAAAGATGATGGGAAGGGCCTTCCTATTATAGACCTGAGGACCGTAAGGCTGAAGGGCACTGCCATAAGCGGGATCTTTAAGCCCATAGCGATAATAGAGGATATCAACACCAGGGAAAACCGCTGGTTCATGGTGGGCGACAGGCTGTGCGGCGGCCGTATAGCCGATATACAGAGAGGCTATCTTGTGCTGGATATAGACGGCGTACTGTATCAGTTCGGCCTGCCTGAAGGCAGTGTAGGGGGCGCTATAGCAGGCACAGTTTCAGGAAGAGGCGTTATTATGCCAGGCGAGAGGTTAGATGAGAGCACCTGGAGAGTAGAGCTGGACTCCGCTATAGATATGATAAGCAATGTCTCCGGCATCATGAAAGATGCCAGGATCAAGCCGTATTTCGCCATAGGAAAGGCGGCCGGCATAAAGATAGACAGGATCAGGGAAGGCAGCGTTATAAGCGAGATGGGGCTGGAAGAAGGGGATATCCTTAAAGGTGTGAACGGGTTCGGCCTGATGACGCCTGCCAGGCTTTTTGATGCCTATAGAAAATACAGAAATAAGAGCCTTATACAGCTCCAGCTTATAAGGAACGAAGAACCGGTAACACTGACCTACAATATAGTAAAGTAGGTATTTGAGATTGACATAATATTAGTATAATTATATAATTTAACGAATGGTGGGGACAGGTCTCTCCAAGTGTTAACAAGGACCTGAGACCTGTCCCCATAACCTGCTATGATAAAGCGACTGGTAAGCATAATACTGGTGTTCGTTGCGGCCTGCGGAATGGCTAAAGCGGAGGCGCAGATGGACCTTGCCGACACCTCCTCAAGTGCCCTCACTGTAAAGGCCTGGGAGTCTCTTGCAGGCAGAGATTTCGAAAAGGCTTCTTTATATGCGGACAAATGCCTGGCCCTCTACAAGAAAGATGCAGACAGTCAGCAGCGCTCCCTTAGGATCTTCCCAAAAGCCGATGATATGAAGAGCTATGAAGCCCTGAATAATGTCGCGACGTCACTATTCATAAAAGGTGAAGCCCTCTTCCAGCAGAAGAAGTATGAAGAGGCTAGGGTCTATTATCAGACGGTCATAGACAACTACGGCTATGCCCAGTACTGGGACCCGAAAGGCTGGTACTGGAAGGTATCGGAAAAGTCTCGCGCGGTGCTCGATAAGATAGATGAGATATCGGACCCGCACGCCAAAAAGAAGGCCGAAAAGGTACAGAAGGCGCTCAAGGGGCTCAACTTTCCTATGCACGATGAAGGCACAGAGAGCATCGTGGATTATGCGAAATACGGCGAATTTAAGAATGTCGGCACCTCTGAATATAAATATACTGTCAAAGACAAGAAGCCGCTCTCTGCTGCCGTTGGCGAAGGAATATATCCGAACACCTCTGTTTACAGGGACCCTGTTTACAAGGAGTATACGACAAAGGGCGTGCTTAAAGGCAGCCACTGGGATTACGTCAATTCGCTGGACCTACAGGCCAATTTTTACAAGTGGGCGTCCGCGGGCGAAGACCCGGGTGTAAAATTATATTATACAGCGCATGTCCTGGAGCAGGCCATGCATTATAAACACGCCATAAAGGCGTATTATGCCATAGTGGTTCATTATCCGAAGACCATAAGCTGGACATACTGGAAGACCCCGTGGTATGTGGGGCAGGTCGCTATAGATAAAATAAAGTACCTTACGAGGAAACACCCTGAACTCGGTATGAAGCTGGTCGATGCCGAAATAATAGTGGAGAAAGGCTTTGATTTCGACGTGACCAATGATGTAATAACCGTCAACCCGGGGAGGATCGTAAAGTGTAAGCCGTCCGGACTTACAAAAGTCCGCCAGGACCTCTCCGCCATGAAGGCCGTGAAAAAGATAGGCGGCCCCAAGGTGGAGCTCGTGCAGTACGAGAACGGCCACTGGGAGTTTAAGCTCGGCGGAAGTCCCGCGATGGTCAAGTGCATAGCATATTCACCGGCTGTCGTGGGACAGAGCCCGGACGAAGGTACTCTCAGAGACTGGAGCCTTGAGGACTATAACAGGAATGACATGGTGGACGGACCGTACGACTCATGGGTGGATGAGAACGGGAACAACAGAAGGGATCGCGGAGAAAAAGTGGTGGGGGATTTCAAGCTCCTTAAGGACATGGGTGCAAATTCCATCAGGATATACCATCACGACCATAACAAAAATAAAGAGCTCCTGCGCAGTGCCTATAACGACTACGGCATTATGACGATAATGGGGGATTTCCTGGGCGCTTACGCCACAGGCTCGGGCGCCGACTGGCATAGCGGCACTGACTATTCCAACCCGATCCAGCAGAAGAAGATGAAGAAAAGCGTAAAGAAGATGCTCGAGGAGTACATGGCCGAGCCGTATATCATAATGTGGATGCTCGGCAACGAGAATAATTACGGTGTAGCGAATAACGCGAAGAAAGACCCGGTAAGCTACTATAAATTTGTCAATGAGGTCGCGCGTATGATAAAAGAGATAGACCCTACGCGCCCGGTAGCCATATGCAACGGCGATGTTCTCTATCTCGATATCTTTGCCGAACACTGCCCTGACGTGGATATATACGGCTCCAACAGCTATCGCGGTGAACAGGGTTTCGGCATGGGGTTCTGGAACTCCGTAAAGAGATTATGTGATAAACCGGTCATACTCACCGAATACGGCTGTCCGGCGTACCAGAAGGGCAGGACAGGCGAAGTGGCGGAGATAGACCAGGCCAAATACCACCAGGGTGAGTGGGAAGATATACTCTATAATTCCGCCGGTTACGCAGATGGAGCCGGCAATTCGATAGGCGGGATAGTCTTTGAATGGCTCGATGAATGGTGGAAGGCGTACGAGCCTAATATGCACGACACAGAAGGCTTATATACAGGTCCTTTTCCCGGAGGATGGGTATATGAGGAATGGTTCGGGATAGCGGGCCAGGGCAACGGATCGAAAAGCCCCTACCTGAGAGAACTTCGGGAGAGCTATTATCTTTATAAGAGGATGTGGAATGAGTAGTATGTTAAAAAGGAGGAAAGAAATGAAGAGAATGATGTTGGCTTTTTCACTGATACTTCTTTTATGCGGCTCAGCCCTTGCTTTCGAGGGGTTCAACGTATATACTGACAGGTGGGCGCCGGATAATCACTATATCCCATCGGGATGGATGGGCGACTATAACGACATGGTCTTTAACGACGGCCATACGGAAGGTGCATACAGCGGCAAGACCTGCATAAAGATCAGCTACAGCGCCAAAGGATCGCAGGGCGGCGGCTGGGTAGGTATGTACTGGCAGAACCCCGCTAACAACTGGGGAGACAGGGACGGCGGCTTCGATCTCACAGGCGCTAAAGCCGTTACCTTCTGGGCAAAAGGCGAGAAGGGCGGAGAAGTAATTACCGAGTTCAAGATAGGCGGGATATCAGGGGAGTACGGCGACTCTGACACCTCAGCCGTAGGGCCGGTGGTGCTTACGAACGAATGGAAAAAATACTCCATAGGTCTCGAGGGTGTGGATATCTCTTACATAAGCGGCGGCTTCTGCTGGTCTGCGAGTAAGAACGATAACCCCGACGGTTTTACAGTATATCTGGACGAAATAAGGTACGAATAAGGTTTTCAACTAACTGTCATCCTGAGGAGCCTGAAAGAACCTCTTGGGCGACGAAGGATCTTACCGGGTAAGATTCTTCGCTTCTGCTTCGCAGAAGCTCAGAATGACAAAGGCACGGATGTAACGGGGAGGCATGATGCAAAGGGATATCTTTTTCATTTTTACCGGTATTATAATATTTTCATTAGCACTTACGGGCTGCTCGAGAGAGAAGCTCGAAGATCAGGTAAGGCTCGAACTGCCGGAAGAGGAGCTGGAGATCGTATGTTCCGAAGAGGGTGCAGACGAACTGCTGGGCATAGACTGCCGGCAGCGCGGAGAGTGGAAGGGTTTTTCTGTTTACCTGGATAACGGCTATTTCAAGAACCATTTTGTCCCGTCGGGATGGATGGGGGATTTCGGCGACCTGAAATATAACCAGAACTGGCAGGAAGATGCCTACTCCAGAGCCTCCTGCATAAAGATCGAATACACTGCCGAGGCCCTGCAGGGGAATAAATGGGCCGGTATGTACTGGCAGAACCCCGAGAATAACTGGGGCATGAAAGAATCCGGCGGTTACAATCTGAAGGACGCAACAAAGCTTACATTCTGGGCCCGCGGCGACACAGGCAACGAGATCATAAGGGAGTTCAAGATGGGCGGCATAACCGGCGCCTATCCCGATTCCGATACCGCCAGCATAGGGCCTTTAGCCTTGACAAAAGAGTGGAAAGAATACACAATAGACCTTACCGGCATGGACCTGTCCTATATAATAGGCGGTTTTGCCTGGGTGGCAAGTGCTTTGGACAATCCTGACGGCATGGTCTTCTATATGGATGATATAAAATACGAGTAAAGGCGGTTAAAGAGATAATGAGTAAATATTTTTCTATGCCGAATAACCCGTTATCCAAGAACGGGAAAGACAATGATAGCGATACCGGAGGTATCTCTGTAAGTAAAAAGACCATTATTACCATCATTCTTATGGTCTTGGCCATAACCACTACTGTTGCGGTGGCCTGGTACCTGATCTCCGTGACCCCCAAAGGCAAACCCCGCAAGGTCGAGCTTACCCGGACCAAAGACGGCGACCATGAGCTGCTCGTAGGCGGCAGGCCTTATTTCATAAAAGGCGTCTGTTATATACCTACGCCTATAGGCAAGGGGTACGATTACGATGTCTGGACTGACGGGAATAAGCCCTGGATCGCCGATGGAAAGATGATGAAAGAGATGGGGGCCAATACCGTCCGCTTCTATTTCCATTCGAAGAACGTCGACGCCGGCAAGAAGGTCATAAGTGATCTCTACAGGCGTTACGGTATAATGAGCGTATTGGGCCATTATCTGGATTTCTGGAAGTACCCGCCGCCCAACTATGCCCTGCCGGAAGTGAGGGCCCGCATAAAAGCGGAAGTCGTGCAGATGGTAAAAAATTACAAGGATGAGCCCGGGATACTTTTCTGGGTGTTGGGCAACGAGAATAATTACAGCTTTGACAGGAACGTGAACCCCTGGAGCACTGAAGAGATAGACGCGATAGAGAACCCTAGCGCCAGAAGAGAGGCCAAGGCACGCATATATTACAGGTTTATCAACGACCTGGCCAAGGCGGTCAAAGAAGCCGACCCCGACCGACCCGTAGCCATGGGTAACGGCGAGCTTGCCTCGATAAAAGTGGCCAAGGAGCTCTGTCCGGATGTCGACATCCTCGGAGGTATAGTATATACAGGCCGGACGTTCGGCACTTTCTGGAAGCGCCTCAAGAGGGACTTCGGGAAGCCGGCCGTCATGATAGAATTTGGCTGCGACAGGTACGATGTTTTAAAGAAGCGCGAGGACGAAGACCACCAGGCTCTTTTCCTCCAGGTACTGTGGCGCGACATAGTCAATAACGCCCCCGGCAAAAAGGGCGAGGGCAACAGCCTCGGAGGGTTCGTCTTTGAATGGACCGACGAATGGTGGAAGTTCAATGAAGAGCGCGTCGCCGGCTGGAAGATCCACGATACCAAGGGAAGCTGGGCGAACAGCGCTTACTATTACGACGCCGAAGCGGGAACCAATATGAACGAGGAATGGTGGGGCATAGTAGGCCTTTCCAGAAAAGGCGGCGGCAACATCAACACCCGGGTCCCGAAAAAGGCTTATTACATACTGAAGAAGCTCTGGAGACGATAAGTGTCATCCCCGTGGAAGCGGGGATCCACATCCATAGATTCCCGCTTACGCGGGAATGACAGCAAAAGCAAATGCTATGATTGGGGGTAGCAGACGCGATGCCAAAATACACTTCGCGCGACAGAGTAAAGTCCGGCGTCCCGCTGGGCGGAATAGGGGCGGGAAAGCTGGAGATAATGCCGAACGGCACGATCAATTATCTCAGCTTCCAGAATAACTGGAGCGATCCGTTAAAGTATGATTCCGCCGGCGCTTTGGGATTTCATTTTGGTGTATACGCCGAGTCCGGCGGGAAGAAGACCGCGAGGCTCCTCCAGACCGGCAGACTGAACTCATTTCCATGCGTTGAAAGAATAGAGTATAAAGGATCTTTTCCTTTCGCTCACCTCAAATACCATGACAAAAAACTCCCTGTCAAAGTAGAGCTCTCGGCCTTTTCGCCGCTTATCCCGGGGAATGTGAAAGATTCAAGCCTTCCCGGGGCATTTTTTATATTCAAGATCAAGAATCCCACAAAAAAGACCATTCCCGTATCGTTCCTGGCCACCGGCAGGAATACCATTGGTAACTGGAGCGTAGGCAGGTTCAACACCGTCTCCAGGGGCAAGGATCTTGTACACCTCACGTTCCGGAATTCTCGCAACGACGCTATGCAGGATGATTTCACGATGGGCAATATGTCCATAAGCGTCGCGCGTGACTCGGGCGAGATCATGCATATGGCTGACTGGAACCTGCACGGCGAATGTTTTAAATTGACGCCCGAATCTGTTAAGTTGGACGCATGGGACTGCTTCTCGAAACTCGGCAGGCTTCCCAATACCGGGGAGGAGAAGCCCACCGAAGGTGAATCCCAGGAGCTCGGTGGGGCGCTCTGCGTGAAATTCGACCTTAAACCCGGCCAGTCCAGGGAGATCCCGGTCATCTATAGCTGGTTCTTCCCGGTCCATACGGTCGGTCACGCCTACGCGTCAAGTTTTAAGAATTCCACAGAGGTCTCCAGGTATATGCTTAGCCATAAAAAGAGGCTTCACGACCGGACCGGGTCATGGCATGACAAGATACTCTCGTCATCAGCCCCGCTATGGCTTAACGACGCCCTGGTAAACAATCTATACCCGCTCTTCTCAGGCACATGGTACGGAAAGAAGAAAGAGTTCGCTTTTTATGAGGCGCCCATGATATGCCCGTTGATGGGAACCCTCGATGTCAGGTTCTACGGTTCGATCCCGCTCAGTTTTCTCTTCCCGGAGCTGGAGCTGACCTCCATGAAACAGTTCGCCGCTGCCCAGCGGCAGGACGGGTACATACCGCACGATCTCGGAAAGAAGCGTCTCGATCTGCCCAGTGACGGGACCACATTCTACAGGTGGAAGGACCTCTGCTCAAAATTTGTCCTTTTATGTTACAGGGATTATCTGATCACAAAGGATAAGGCCTTTCTGAGGAAGGTATACCCGGCCGTCAAGAGGGCAATGGACTGGCAGTTCATGCAGGACAAGAACAGGGACTTCCTGCCTGATGACGAAGGACAGGACCAGACTTTCGATATGTGGAATTTCTACGGCGCCAATTCTTATACATCGAGCATATTCCTGGCTTCGCTCCTGGCTGCCCGGAAGATAGCGCAGGCCTTCGATGACACAAGATACGAAGAGCTTTACGCAGACTGGTTCAAGAAGGGCAGAAAGAGCTTTGAGGAGAAGCTCTGGAACCACAGGTATTTTGTCAATTATGTCTCGAGCGATAAGGGTTTCGAGAACAGCTGCACGATAGGCCAGCTTAACGGCCAGTGGTACGCCCACATGCTCGGCCTTGGATATATAGCGGATAAGAAGAAAGTCAAAAGGGCCGTGAAGACGATCCTTGAGCTTAACGGCACCAAGTCGCGTTACGGCCTCGTGAACGCCGTGTACGCCGACGGCAAGATAAATAACGTCTCTTTTCACGCCAAGAATGTCTTCCCGGGTATGAGTTATGCTTTCGCCTCGCTCTGCATTTTTGAGGGGTTTGAAAAAGAAGGGCTTGCTCTTGCAAAAAGGGTGTGGGAGAATTTCGCTTACAATATCAAAGCGGCATGGAACCAGCCCGACGTGGTAGACCGCAGGACCGGCGCCGCTAAATTCGGCGATTATTACATGAGGAACATGAACATCTGGGGCGTCTTCCTGGCGCTTGCCAAGAAGGACCCCGAGTTGAAAAAGACCCTCAAAGCCATAACCAAGCCCATTCAATGAAGGAATTTCACGGCAAAGAACGCCGCAGGTACATAAGGCTCCAGTCGGTATTTCCCGTAGAGTTCAAATTCATAAGCACGGACGGCAAGAAAGAGCTTTCCGGCCCTATCCAGGGATTCACTTCAGATGTCTCCGAGGGCGGCATACTGCTGCGCGTGAACGGCCTGAATCCGCAGTGCTCCGAGATGCTGGCAAAAAAGAACCCAAAACTCCGTCTTGATATCGAGATACCCGTGGGCGCGGAGCCTGTAGAGACGTTTTCGCATGTTGCCTGGTCAAAGATCATAACATCCGGTAAAAAGACCCAGTATTTGATAGGCCTCTCATTCGAGAAGATCGGCGCTAAAGAAAGAAAGCGGCTGGTCGGGTATGCAGGGAGCCTTTACAGGGCGCCCAAGCTTGTGGGGGCGCTTCTTCTAGCGCTTCTCATTGCTCTCGGTATTAACAGGGTCGATGAGATGAGCCTCAGGAGGGAGAACAGGCTCCTTGTAATGGAGCTTACGGATATAGTCGGCAGGAGAGCGGATCTTTTTGAATCGATGGATGAAGCAAAGAGCGAGAAGGATTTCCTCCTGACCAGACTTAAACTCCAGGAAGAGAACCTGGCTGTTATAGAGCAGGAGAGGGACAGGGTAGCCTCAAGGGACCGCGAGCTCGAAAGGACCAAAGGTACGCTGGTCAATCTTGAGAGCCTGCTGCAGACGGCATATAAGGACAAGGCGGAGTTACAGAAGAGGCTTGATAAGCTTGCCAGCCGCGAAAACAGTCGTCTTAAAGAGCTGGCTGAGATAGAGGCCGCGCGCCAGAGGCTGGAAGAGGCTACGGCCGACAATATGTACCGCTGGCTCAAGGTCCACCAGAACAGAAGGACCGGGCTGGTACCTAGCTATGAAGGCGACGCTGAGTTGAAGAATTCGGCCTTCACGTACGACCAGTCTCTTGTAGCCCAGGTATTTCTTATTAATGATGACATAGCAAGTGCGAGGCTCATGCTCGACTTTTTCGAAAATACCGCCGAGCTTAATGAAGGCGGTTTTACCAACGCCTATGTGGTCAATAACGGTCATGTGGGCGAATATACCGTGCATTGCGGTCCCAATATATGGCTTGGCATAGCCTTTATGCAGTACATGGATAAGACAGGCACTGAACGCTATCTCGCGACAGCCAGCCGGATAGGGGATTGGCTGATAGAGTTCCAGGAAGAAGACCCGGATCATGGCATAAAGGGCGGCCCCGAGGTCGACTGGTTCAGCACCGAGCACAATCTCGACGCGTACGCCTTCTTCAATATGCTTTATGAGAAGACGCGCAGGGAGGAATATAAAGAAGCGGCTGAGAGGGCTGTGACCTGGATAAGGGAGCATGCTTATACAGGGAATGAAGGTAGGATAATGAGGGGCAAGGGCGATTCTACCATAGCCACGGATACTTTCGCCTGGGCGATAGCGGCGATAGGACCGAAAGGGCTCCTCGATGAAGATATGGACCCGGATGCCATAATGGCGTTCGCGGAAGCCAACTGCAGCGTGACGGTAGATTTCGAGCGGCCCGACGGGAAGATTGTCAAGGTGACCGGTTTCGATTTTGCCAAGCATAGAAATGTAGCCAGGGGAGGCGTGGTATCGAGCGAATGGACCGCGCAGATGGTGGTATCTTTGAAGATGATGAGCGATTTTTATGTGGGACACGGAGATCCGGCAAAAGCCAGAGATTACAACGACAAAGCTGACTTCTATCTGAACGAGCTTGAAAAGATGGTCATATCGAGCCCCTCACGTTCCGGCCAGGGGGCCGGCTGCCTGCCCTACGCGACCCTCGCGAAAGCCGATACAGGGCACGGCTGGCGCACACCCGGCGGGAAGAATACGGGTTCCGTCAGCGGGACGGCCTACGGAATTTTCGCAATTCGAGGGTATAATCCCCTCGAGTTGCAGGAATAAGGCACACAAGGCACCAAGGCACGCGCGAACGCGAAATTTTCCCCAGCGTGGAAAATTTCGCTCGAGTTTTTTGGCTCGCTCTTTTTGCCCTACACGCTATCTCTATCGGCAAAAAACCTTGCCCGCTCGCCAAAAAAACGTCGCGCTTAGCCTT
>CAZKWI010000021.1:0-25252 GCA_964556455.1 uncultured Planctomycetia bacterium
CGGGAATGACATGGTTTTGAGCTTGTCTCCGCGTAAAACATTATACATCACCTTGTATTAGAATAGACTTGATTTCAGCGCCTGCAGTAGTATATAATGGATTATCCTTACACCCACATAATAAAGATGATGAAAAAGTTTTTTGCCTTTTTAGCGATATTGATCTCCGCCATAGCCATAGGCTTATGGGTATTGAACGCCGTTATCCTGCCTAAGAAGCTGAACACCATGATAAGCGGTTTTGTAAGCGAGAATACTGGCCGCCATATAACCATAGGAAGCGCCAACTACCTGCCCCCTGCCAGGCTCTATTTAAAGAATATTTCATTATATAATAATGAGTCTTCGCGTGAGCCGCTGGCTGAGGTGGACGAGATCTCTTTGAACCTCAACCTGTGGCCTTTTGTGAAAGAAAGCCGGATCATAGCCGACCTGGGCTTAAGAGGCCTGGCCTGCAGATCCGTCATGGTAAACGGCACTACGCATCTTGCGTTAAAAAGAGAGTCTTCGCAGGATATGGCAGGCCCGCTTGACAATATGACCGGAGAAATAACGTTCAAGGACCTCTCTTTTGAAGCGCCCTTCATCCCGAACGGCATAAGAGACATAACAGGGGCGGTAGGTCTGAACGATGAGACCATCCGCTTAAACGATATAGTGCTGAAGCTCAACGAGACCCCATACACCCTGAACGGTGAAATAACGGGTCTTGTCAGCGGAGTCCCCACGGCGGCGATGGAGTTCTCTTCAGACATGCTGCGGTCAAACGGAAGGTTCTCTTACAAGGACGATTACATCAAGATAGAAGAGCTCAAGGCCTCGATGCTGGATTCGACCCTGGAGATAATGGGAGATATAAAAGGATTGGCTGACCCTGCAGCAAATCTCTACTGTGAGGCCAGGCTGAACGCCTCTGATCTCCGGGAAGCGTTCCCGGATTCAAAAGAGATACAGGATTTCCTTAAACCAGCAGGGATGTGCGACGCGGCGTTCTTCCTGAATGGCCGCCTGAGCCGCCTGAAAGACGCGGAGGCAAGCCTAAAATTAAGGTCCGACAGGGTCTCCCTGTGCGGCCTGTCACTCGACAATGTAAATCTCGACCTGAGGATGAAAGACGGCTTCATAAACACCGAAACGCTCAGCCTGAGGCCGTACTTGGGGCGCATGGCGGCTGTTCTAACGGCAGATCTCAATAAGACGTCATTGCCTTACTCGCTCAATTTTGAGTTAAAAGACGCTGATCTCGCCAGATTCTCTGCGGATACGAGTTTGGGCCGGAAGAACATAGAGGGCCAGTTGTCGAGCAGGTTCTTTTTGGACGGCGAGATCAGACCTGAGGGCACTGTAAGCCTTGCTGATAGTTTGCGCGGCAACGGCTGGATCAAGGTAACCGAAGGCCGCCTCTGGGAATGGCCGCTTTTGAGCGGCGTAGTCAATGTGCTCGGCATGCCGGGTCTCGACAAAGTGATATTCACCGAGGCGGCGGGCAATTTCATCATAGGCGAGCGGAAGATCTCGACAGACGACTTCACATTCTACTCGGAAAAGGTGAATCTGAAATTTTCAGGCCACCTCGATTATGAACAAAATATCGACCTGGCGATGAAAACCCTCATAATGGAGGATATGATCCAAGGCTCCTCTGACACAACAAAGATCGCCAATCTCCTTCTTTCGCAGGCGGGCAGCTACGCCGGCAATATGAGGATAACCGGCACGTTGAAAGACCCGAAATATAAATTAAGCTCGGCACCCATAAAGAAAATACTCGGGGGCGATGTCGGAGGGATCACTGACGCGTTGAAAGATATCTTCCGATAACCTTCTTTGCCTTCCGTAATGCCTTTGCCCTGTGGCTCAGGGCATCCTTCACTTCCGGCCCAAGCTGAGCAAAGGTCTTCTTGCGGCCTTTTGGGATAAAGAGAGGGTCGTATCCGAATCCTGTAGAACCTTCCATGGCTGGAGCTATTATCCCCTCGCAGGCCCCTTCAACGGTTTCGATAAGCTTTCCGTTCTGCGCTATCGCGACAGCACAGCGAAAACGCGCCTTTCTTTTTGAAACAGGCTCGTTTTTAAGTGCATCGAGAAGTTTAAGGCAGTTGAGTCTGTCGCTCTTTTGGGCGCCGGCGTACCGCGCCGACAGGACCCCGGGAGCCCCGTCGAGCGAATATACCTCCAGGCCGGAATCATCGGCAAGGACAAGCGCTTTTGTCCGACGCGAGACGGTCAGTGCCTTCTTTGCGGCGTTGCCGTCGAACGTCTTCTTGTCTTCGACTACAGGGGGAATGCCGGTGAGATCTTTCAGTGAAAGCACCTTTATATCGTAATCTTCGAAGAGCCTTCTTATCTCTTTGAATTTTTTTTCATTCCTGGTGGATATTACAAGGGACCTTCTCATAGGGCGTCTTTGCCCAGGGCCTTCTTCTGCTCGGCTATTATTTTCTTTATCCCTTTTTGCGCCAGTCCTATCAGGCCGTCCAGCTCCTTCGCACCGAAAGGTGCGCCTTCGGCCGTGCCTTGTACTTCTATGAACTTCCCGGAGCCGGTCATGACTATATTCATATCCACTTCCGCTCTTACGTCTTCGGCATAATCAAGGTCCAGAGCCATAGAACCGTCCACTATGCCCACGCTCACCGCGGCCACATAATCTTTAAGTGGTATCTCATCTATCGTGCCGCCTGCCTTCATGGACTTCATGGCGTCCACCAGCGCTATGAAGCTGCCTGTTATGCTGGCGGTCCTGGTGCCTCCGTCGGCCTGGAGCACGTCGCAGTCCATCCATATGGTCCGTTCGCCGAATACGCTCATGTCAGCTATTGACCTGAGCGACCTGCCTATGAGCCTTTGTATCTCATGCGTGCGGCCGCCCACCTTTCCCCTTGAAGACTCTCTTGAAACGCGCTTCTTGCATGACCTGGGCAGCATGCTGTATTCCGATGTTATCCAGCCGGTGCCTTTATTCCTTAAGAACATGGGCACGCCGTCCTCTACAGACGCAGTACATACCACCTTTGTATTGCCGACCTCTATAAGACAGGATCCCTCGGCGAACTTCATGTAGTCGCGCGTGATCTTTATCTTCCTCAAGCTCTCCGCAGCCCTTCCGCTATCTCTCATATAGATCTCTTCCTTTCGTATCGATCGCAACGATCACTGGAAAATCCTCCACCTCGAACTGATGTATGGCCTCTGTCCCCAGGTCGCGGAACGCCGCGACGCGCGCGCTCTTTATTCTTTTGGACAGGAGCGCCCCTATACCTCCCGTGGCTGCAAGATACAATGCCCCGTGTTTTTTTATCGCGCGGCGCACCTCATCAGACCTCTCGCCTTTTCCTATCATGCCGGCCAGCCCTTTTTTTAAAAGCTGCGGGGTAAAAGGGTCCATCCTGGAGCTCGTGGTGGGGCCGCACGAACCGATGACCCTTCCCGGCGGGGGCGGCGTCGGGCCGCAGTAATAAAGGATCTCGTCCTTCAGCGGTATAGGCAGTGGCTTATTGCTCTTTATCATATTGATAAGCCTCTTATGCGCCATGTCCCTGGCGGTATATATCCGCCCGCTCAAGATGAGCCTCTGCCCTGTCTTAAGGGCGCGCCTCTTCTTCTTATCGAGCGGCAGCTCTATTCTTTTCATATTGTCCTCACTGCGCTCCTTGTAGCATGGCAGGATACACATACGGCAACGGGCAGTCCCGCTATATGCGCGGGGAACTCAAGTATATTCACAGCAAGTGCTGTAGTCTTTCCGCCGAGGCCCATGGGCCCTATGCCGGTTCGGTTTATCTCCTCGAGAAGCCTCTTTTCCATTTTATCAAGGTAGCTGTCGGGATTTTTTTCATCGACCGGGCGCAGAAGCGCGCGCTTGGCAAGCTGAGCAGCCTTCTCAAAGGTCCCGCCCATTCCTATGCCCAGGACAAGCGGCGGGCATGCCCCTGCGCCGCTTCTTTTAACAGTTTCGATAATAAAAGAACTTATTTCGTCAAAAGATGACGTGGGCTTGAACATCGTCAGGGCGCTTTTATTCTCACTGCCGAAGCCTTTCGGCGAGACCGTTATCTTCATGCGGCTGCCCGGCACTATCCTTGAATGTATCACACAGGGCGCGTTCGTCTGGGTATTCTCTCTCTCAAGCGGGGACGCGACAACCGATTTTCTCAGGTACCCTTTCCTATAACCGTCCCTTACGCCTTCATTGACGGCATCGGCGAACCTGCCGCCTGTAATAAGAAGTCCCTGACCTATATCACAGTAAACCACGGCCATGCCGGTATCCTGGCATATAGGCAGTTTCTCGTCCCTGGCTGTCTTCGCGTTATCTATGATCTCTTTTAAGATGCCCTTTGCATTAGGATCTCTCTCCCGCCTGCAGGCTTTCTTCAGCGCCGAGAGGATATCTTCCCTCAGGGAGACATTCGCCTCGATACAGAGGTCGCTTACGATCTCCTTTATCTTCTTCGCGTCCAGTTCTCTCATCTTGCTACCTCTTGTCATTCCCGCGCAAGCGGGAATCTATGCTTCCGCATTCCGCTTCTACTGTCGTCGTTATCCCGCCCCGCGGGTTGAATACCATCTCAAGGCGCGCCCATCTTGGGCGGCATGCCTTCACAAGATCATCCAGTATCTTATTCACAACGTGTTCATGGAATATGCCCACGCTGCGGTACGAGGTCAGGTACAATTTGAACGATTTCAGCTCCAAGCAGAGTTTGTCCGGGAGATATCGCAGGTCTATGGAAGCGAAATCCGGGAGGCCTGTCTTGGGGCATATGCACGTGAATTCATGCGACCTGAGCTTAACGACGTAATCCTTGTCGCTGTATCTGTTCTGCCATGTCTCTATGGCAGGCGTCTTTAAGCTTCGTATATTTTTCTGTAATCCCCGGTACGATGAACGTCTCTTTGTCATGCGTTACTCCCCTGTCATTCCCGCGAAAGCGGGAATCCATGGATACAGATCCCCGCTTACGCGGGGATGAATTCGCACATGGACTTACGTCGCTAACGCTCCGTAAGTCCAGTGCTCATTCATTTGGCTCTCAATATCTTGTGCATCTGGGGCATTATCCTGACATTGTTCAGCTTCTTCTCCGCCAGAAAAAGATGTTCAAAAAGAAGGCTTGTCTTCGCCCGCTTCAGGTCCTTCACCGGCCAGACCGGCTGCAGCACCAGAAGTATATCCTTATCTACGGTGTGTATAATATCCACCGCCCTCTTTATATCAGTCTCTTTTGTATCATCGGTTATGACGGCCTTTATGAAGCAGTTCTTCCTGCGCGCTATGCGAAGGAACTTCTCATGCTTATCCCACAGACCCCTCTGCCCGGTGGCGCTGGGCAGCTTGAAGTCCATTGCCACTATGTCCACGTGGTTTATTATATTTTTCAGGCTGGCGGGCAGCGTGGAATTGGTCTCGAGGTATACCTTAAGTTCGCCGTGGGCGCCTTTAAGCCTGGGCAGGAACTCTTTCAAAAAATCCTTGTATAGGAGCGGCTCACCTCCCGTCAGCGAGACTGAATGGTGCCCCCCGGAATTCTGGCAGACCTGCTTTATTATACTAAGCAGCTTATCAGAAGAAAAGTCTTTCGGCGGGAACCTGCCCTCAATATCGCAGAACCGGCACTTCAGGTTGCACTTCGCGAACTTCACAAAGACCTGTTTTATGCCGGCGAAAGGGCCTTCGCCCTGGACCGATGAGAATATCTCCAGTATATCGGCTTTCTGGGGTTTCTGTGCCATATCACTCGAGCGGGTCTATCGCACCCGCTTCCTCGAAACCTTTTTTTCTTATGATGCACGCGTCACAGACGCCGCACGGGTTGCTTTTGCCGTCATAACATGACCACGTATGCCTGTGCGGGACATTAAGCCTGATGCCCTCCCTTATTATCTGTGACTTTTTCTTCAAGAGGAGCGGGGACTCTATAGAGATCTGCCTGCCGCCCAGGCTCATTTTCGTTCCGCTCCTGGCCACGCTCTCGAACGCCCTGAGGAATGTCGGCCTGCAGTCCGGGTAGCCTGAAAAGTCTATTGAATTCGCCCCGATAAATATCTTATAAGCGCCTATGGTCTCAGCGAAGCTCAATGCGAAACTCAGGAATATCGTGTTCCTCGAAGGAACATAAGTCGACGGTATCTCTTTCTTCATCTCGTTCAGCGATCTGTTGCTGGGAAGGGCCTCCGCCTTATCTATGAGAGCGCTCCCTCTCCAGGGAAAACGTATCCTCATAAGAGTGGGCTTACACCCCGCCGCCTCGCATATTTTGTTTGCGCACTCGACTTCTTTTCGGTGCCTCTGGTTGTAATCGAACACCAGGGGATAGCACTCATAGCCTTTCTCTTTGGCTAAGAAGAGAGTCGTAGACGAATCGATCCCTCCGGATAAAAGAATGACCGCTTTATTCATGGCCTTTCCTCCTGTTTTCGCTCCCGAAATATGTCGCGCGGGAGGTATCGCTCTCCCATACAGACACCCTGCGCGCTGTTATGCCGTCTTCCTTCAAGAGATCGAATATGAACTTCGCTATGTTCTCGGATGTGGGATTTGCCTCACAAAAAGGCTCGGACTCGTTAAGGTTGGTGTGATCCAGTCTTTCCAGTATCTTCTTAAGGCGCTCTTTGAGTATCTTGAAGTCTATCAGAAGGCCGTTATCGTCGAGCGTCTCGGACCTTACGGACGCCTCTACGGTCCAGTTATGGCCGTGCATATTTTCGCACTTGCCGTGATAATTCCTGAGCTTGTGCGCAGCGCTGAAATTTGATTTTACCAGGACTTCGTACACTAGTTTATCCTCTTTATAGAGCTTATCTTCCCGCCCAGGAATTTCTCCCCTACTTTTTTGAAGGCCGCGGGTTCGTCGCTGACAAAATATTTCTGCTGGCCGCGCGCCTTTTTATCGGATAAGAGGCCTTTGGTGCCCAGGGTTCTCCTGACTACCCTGGCCGTCTCCTCCGCTGAATCCACGAGCTCTACGCCCCTGCCCATAAATCTGTTTATCGCGTGCTTCAAGAGCGGGTAGTGTGTGCACCCCAGGATAAGTGTCTTTACATCGGCCTTCTTGAAATCCTCCAGGTATTCCCTCACGACCTTAGAGGTGATCTTATTGTCCAGCCATCCTTCTTCTACAAGCGGGACAAAGAGACCGCAGTGCCTGCTCAACACCTTCGTGGCGGGCGACTGCCTCTTTAAAAGCCTTTCATACGCGCCACTGGTTATCGTCGCTCGCGTGCCTATGACGCCTACCGCCCCCGAGCTTGAGACCTTGAGCGCTTTTTCAACGCCGGGCTTTATCACGCCTATGATGGGTATATCGAATGAGCCCGCCAGCGACCCGAGGCTGAGGCTTGACGCGGTATTGCACGCGACCACGATGGCCTTCACTTTGAATTTCAGGAGAAACTCTATATTCTCCCTCGAAAAACGCGTTACGGTGTCTTTTGATTTTGTGCCGTAGGGGACCCTCGCGGTATCTCCGAAGTAGACGATATCTTCTTTGGGGAGGACCTTCTTTATCTCCCTCACCACGGTAAGGCCGCCCAGCCCGGAATCGAATATCCCTATAGGTCTTCTATTCATCACTCTGTAAAACCGTCTGTCTTCTCGTACATATCCCTGTATTCCAATATGCCTCTCTTCACGGCTTCGGCCATCCTCTGTCTGTACGAAGGATTTTTGATCTTCGCTTCCTCGCCCCTGTTCGAAAGATATCCTATCTCCACCAGCACCGCGGGCATATCGGTCCTGAAGTTATTGAGCACATGGAATTTCGCGCTCCTCAATGAATTCTTCCTTACGTGCGCCGTCCTCTTGGCGGCATTTATGATGTATCTGGCGAGCTCTCTCGACTCCACCCTGTTCTCGGTGAACATCATATCGTAGACTATCGCCTCAGCCGTCCTGTTGGACCTGTTGATAGAGCCGTTGGCGGTCTTAAGGTTGAGGTTCCTCGCCGCCTGTTCGGCCCTGTTGGAATCGTCGGTCTTCTCCGTAAGGTAATACACCTCAAAGCCCTTCAGTCTGCTCGAAACGGAAGAATTGGCATGGATACTTATGAAAAGATCAGCCTTCTTCCTGGCCGCGTATTCCGCCCTGTCTTCCAGCGAAAGGAACCTGTCATTCTCGCGCGTCATATATACCTTCAGACCGCTTTTCTTAAGGAGCCTTTTGAGCCTTTTGGCCGTATCGAGGTTCACATCTTTTTCCCGGAGTTTATGCCTTCTGCCAATAGCTCCCGGGTCCTTCCCGCCGTGGCCCGGGTCGAGCACGATGGTCCTTATCCTGTGGCTCTCAGGCTTATATGTTATCCTGTCATACCTTTTCCCTGAGGAGGTGCCGGTTGCGCGGGCGGCCCCGGCTGTGCGGGCTTTCTTGAATATACTGTCGATACCGCTCTTCACAAAAGTATACGGGACCATAACGGTATTTTTGTGGAAATACATAGGCGGGCCTATATCTTCGAGCTTGCTGTTATTTATCAGTATCTTGTCAGAGCCTACCCTGATCTTCGCTGTGGTATCGCCCTTCTTAAGCGTCGCCACCCTGCCTACCGAATCCCAGCAGTACTCGATGCCCTTGTCACGGCATAAAGAATATAACGGATAATATTTATAACCGTTTATCCTGTAATACTGTGCCGATGCCCCGTACGCGGCAGATACAAAAAACAAAAGTGCCAGTGATATGGCTGTTATTTTTTTCATACTTTCCTGCCTGCTTATAAATTGAATTCCTTCTTTGTGGGGCCTTTTTTGGAAAATGCGGCCTTAACTTTATCTACTGAACCCTGGAGGGCCTCCAGGATCTTCTCGACCTCTTCAGCCGAATATTCGTAACTTGGAGATGCAAGGTTCCCTATGAGTTCTACTTTGGATACCGCGTTCTGTACCCTCTTCGTCGCCAGTCTCTTGAATTTCTCGTTCTTCGTTTCTTTCTGCTCCGTCATTCTCTCCTCCTTGTAATCCAATTACGAACCTAGGTTACTCTCTATAGGCCCCTTTTCCTCTGTGGAAAGGGGTAACAGTTCACGTACATGTCTATGTTTGTGCCCCTTCGCTTCGTAAAAATTTCTCCTTTTCGTCGAAATTTTTACTCGCTACGGGACAAACTTGCGCCTTCGGCGCAAGTTTGGTGGAGGTGCCGAGATTGTAGTCGTTTCGTGCTCAAAATGGCCCTTTCACCACACTCCGCACCACATCTATACCAACTGGGTCAAAAATGTCTGAGCCGGTACAATGACAGGTTCGGTATGTTTAAAACAATCTTTGAGAATACAGTCCATATCAGTTACTACCTGGAACGCGTGTTTTGTTCCGATCTTCTTATGAAAATAACGCAGGTTTTTACTTATCCCGCCTTTTGATGACAATTTCACCTCAACCAAAAACCATGGTTTTTTATCCCGGGAAACTAAAAAATCTACCTCACGCTTTTCCTTGTCTCTGATAAACCACAAACTATACTGCCCCAGTCCGCAATCTGTCCAATAATGAACGGCTTTTAGCAAATGGGCGGCAACCAAATTTTCCACACGCCCCCCCCTCTCACCAACATTGATCCAATCCCACAGGTAAGTCTTTGGTTCCTTAATAAGAGAACGTGGGATATTTTTAGACCACGGCTGAATAGTAAAACAGTAAAAAAAGGACTGCAATGTCTTGATCCAGCGCCGTATAGTATCAGAAGATACATTGACTTTGTTTGCGAGACTTGAGTAATTGGTCAGCTGTCCGGCTTGATGTTTTAAGATCTCGGCCAAAAGCTCGATCTGTCCTAACTCCTGGATACGGCTTAGATCCCGTATATCTTCCCGGAACAACTGCTCCTGCCGCAAGCCCTTCCAGCGGTTCAAAAATCTGGGATCATTCTTTATAAACGGCTCCGGGAAGCCGCCGTTTTTAAGCAGTTTTTCAAAATCGTTGCTCTTACTTTGAAAAGGCTTATTGATCTCTCCGGTTAATAGCTCAACCCGTCCCAGCTCCGCCAATGACAACTGGTGCAGCCTGTATGGGAAATATCTACCCATCAGGCTGTCCCCGCCTCTTTTGTAAATGTCTAATCGGGAACTACCTGTAACAATGATTTTCGCCTTTGCCTTGTAGGTGTCAAAGAAACCTTTTAAAAACGTTTTCCACTTGCCATACTTGTGAATTTCGTCAAAAACAACAATAGGCATATCAGAAGTAAGTTTATCGAGCCCGGCAAAACTGGCGACACTGTCGACCCCTTCCAGGATTATTTTTCTATGGTCCAAATTGTCCCAGTTGAGATAGGCAAACTGGCTTGTAAGCTCTTTTGCCATAAGGCTCACTGTGGTTTTTCCAGCCTGCCTGGGACCAACAAGAAAGATCATCTGCTGATACCGCCGGAAATGTCCCTTAATAATAGGCACATATATTCTTTTCATTATAGTTTCCTTTATTGTTCTGGGACGCCTCAATATACTACCATGACTAGTTTATCATATATATAAAATTAGTCAAGACTATTTTTATATATAGCTAATTTTGGTCATATTAGTACAGGGGACGGGACATTTTCCAATCAGCGGGGTGTCCCTTTCTAGGACGCCCCCTTTATATTCCTTTATATCTGCCTTTATTTGATACTATCCGAACTTTTTGAAAATTCGCCTCTGTAAGACTTTAAACTATGCTATTTTTTAATAAGCGTTTGATAATCAGGCCCCCAGTTTGTAGGCCTAGTATACTTATATATATTTTTTGTTCTTACAGATGGGCCTGCCCGGCAATCATCCTCCGCATGTACAAACATATCAAGAATTACGCTACCCTTATTTTCTTTGATGGAATTAATAATAACTCTATCTCCTAGATACGCCGAGCTTCTATGAATGAATTTACCGCCTTTATTTATCAGAAATGCCAACTGACGAAAATGTCCGCTTCCTCCCCCGCTTTCTGCAATAATAACTGCCGCATCCTCAAGCCCGTCACTGTTAAAATCACCATATACATATTGATTCTCATAATAGACATACATTATTCTAGGCACTTCGTATTTACCATCTACTAAATGCGCTCTTTCTGCGCAATTTTCATTACCGATCATGTATGTCATGTTGCCAAAGATCTTATTAGGTTCATCAGCCAGACACTCAGAAGCAATGCTACTGAATGCAATTACAAAAAAAACGGCACATATTTGTCGCATTGCCACCTCTAATCACATATCATAACAGGCTGATCATCAATAGTGCGCCAGCGCCCATTTGTACAACGATAGTTCTTTTTCTTTGGTTTTTTTAGCTTTGCATTTTTATCTGCAAAAGATTTTTCGGCAAATTCAATTTCATAATTCGTAATTTTTGGGATATATCCAAGTATCTCTCTTATTTTGTCGTAAGGTATATCGACTTCTTTTAGATAATTCTTGACAGTGTCCCATGAAGCAGGATTTTTGCTTTCTTCATGAGCGGCGTTTTGCGCTTTAGCTATGTTACCTTCACCGGCATTATACGCGGCAAAAACAAATATTTTGCGTTCTTTCTTATTACGCACTGCCCGGGTTTTAAGATTTGCTGTTAAAATAGTCCGCTTGCTAAACATCTTGTCTAAATCTTTTAAATAGTTAGCCGCAGCATAAGAAGCGTCATCGATATCAAAACGTTGATCGTTCTTTTTTGAAACAGTTAAACCATACCGTTCGGCTGTCACCTTCCTAAATTGGAAGTGGCCCGCGGCTTCGGTTATCCCCCGAGCCTTCATGTTCTTTCCGAAACTGCTTTCTTGACCATAAATGGCTTCCAGTGTATTTACTGTCAGAGCATCATTGGCGTCAAAACGCCGTGATGCATTTTCAAGGGCCACTCTTTTGTGTCCAGTCTCTCTTTCGAGCCATATATCAACATTGGACTTTTTCTTCTTTGGCATAAAGTGCCTTTTTGTTACACGGTTTTATTTTTCGCCGAAATTTGAGTCTTTGCCAACCATTTTCCTTATTTTCTGCAGGTTTTGTCAATTTGCATCCACCACACTATTTACTATATTCAGGTACTCAGACGTGTTTTACCGCTCTTTTAGGCTGATAATAACTGATGGTAGCTGTGGTAGACTGCTGTTGTATGTAGTGGAGGTGCCGAGATTGTAGTCGTTTCGTGCTTAAAATAGCCCTTTCACCACATTTCCCAACACATTCTACGTATACCTGCAAATTATAAGTATCAATAGTATACATCATTCACCCCCTAATATCAAGAAGTTGCTGTTTTACTGTCATTCCCGCGAAAGCGGGAATCCACACCCCCGTCATTGCGAGGAGCGCCGGCGAAGCCGGCGCGACGAAGCAATCTAAACCCCCAGTCATCCTGAGCGAGCCGCGAAGCGGCGAGCGAAGGATCATCTTTCGTTAAACTCATCTCGTAATCTCCAACACTTGCCTTAGCCCTGCATCCGTACTATGCGAGTAGAAATCCAGCAGTACCTTCGTATCACTTATCCCCGAAATAGCCTTAACATCTGCTATGGGCACGTTTGCCTTGGCGCACTCAGTGCAGAACCTATGCCTGAAATAGTGCGGCGTAAGCTCTATACCAAGCGCTCTCTTACTCATAGCCTTTAGGTACTCCCGCACTCTATTTGGATGGCACTTATTCCCAAGCCTGTTGGGAAATAGCCACTTAGTTCTATTACTGCTAAGAACCGCGCGTATATGCTTCGCAAGATCTTCATCTAGGTACGTCAATGGGGCATCTTTTCTCTTTTTCGTAGTCTCTGCCCTGATATTTATAGCTACCGGCTTAAACCCTTTTAGCACAACATCTCTCTTCTCTATCAGTGTGGTCTCATTAATACGTCGGCCCACTCTCTTTATGAAGTATATGAGGGCATAGTAATCAGGCCTGTCGTGCTTCATAGCCTGCAATAGCCTATTTATATCGCTCCTGGTGGCCTCAGGGTACGCTTTTTTCTTAGCAGGAGGCTTCTTCAGCTCTTTAAGGCTCTCCAGCAACTCTTTACTGCAATGCCCGAGCATATACAGCCTCTTCATAATAGCTTTCACATGAATAAGCTCAGATCTTAGCCCACCAGACCGTCCTAAATCATTGGCATAGTAATTACGATATCCTCTAAAGAACGGCAATGTCAGATCCTTCGGGCTCTTTACATGAGAAAAGTACTTATCTCTAAAATCCCCGAACATACGCCAATAAGTATTTCTATAGCGCCCTCGCGTTTTTTTGATGAGCTTATTTTCAGCTACAAGATCCCCTTGTAATGCCTCCCAAACTTGCGAGAAATTAGCGGTAAGCAGCTGCCTTTCTTCCTCCGGCAAAGACATCTTCTTCTGATGTTCCGTTATATCGGTTATCTTCTTGTAGTATGCTTCTTTCTCGGATGACGCCTTGATCCGATACTGCTTCCTGACACCGCCTATCTGGTAATTTACCTCGTAGACCTCGCCTCTAACTATCTCGCGTATGCCTGGATATCGCTTGCTCATGCTACCTCTTCAGCCACTCGCTAAATTCCTTGGCCATAGAATAGAGCCTCTTGCCCTTCTTGCGCAGTGGACAGCCGGTCTTTTCTCTCCAATTCCGTCTCTGTATCGTATTCCTTGAGATCCCCAGGATCTCCGACACCTGCTCCACAGTTAAAACATCATATTGCGTCATGTTCTACCTCCCTCTCTGTCATTCCCACGAAAGCGGGAATCCAATCCCGTCATCACTTGATTAACCACATGTAGAAAATACAGACAAAAAAATATCAGAGTCTTACTCCCAATTCCTTTAGCCTGTTTATAATGATCTGATTCTTCGGCACTGTCTTTCCTGACTCCCATCTATAAATTGTGTTAAGAGTCGTGGGTACTTTCTCCGCCATCTCCTGGAGCGTCAAATCGTTCTCCTCCCTGTATCTCTTAATGGCCACCGCCAGTTTTCTTTTATCTATTGTAGTCATCGCTTAAAGTTTATCATATGTTTAATCATGTGTCAAGGTAATTTTTGTATATTTTTAGAGAGCTCGTTCTATTTCACGGTAGGCCTTTTCCTGATCTCTAAATTCGTTGATGTCTCTTGGCTTTATCATTCTTAAGGCAAGAGTACCTGCCAATATCTTTTTTATTGTTTCCTGGTCATCTACCTGTCCCGGGTTAGAAATCACCGTCTTCATAAGATTTATAAGCCGCCTCTGTGCTTCGTCGCCTAATGCGCCTCTCTCGTAATTGAGCAGCGCTTTGGCAAGCATTATGTGTGTCCTTACATTTATTATGCCTTCCTCCTGGACACCATCTAAATCAACAATTGAAAATCTGTCTCTGCGTTGATCAAAAACAGCCTCTTTTAAAATTCCTTTTACGAACTCTCTCCCGCCCTTAGGTGTATATATAAGCGCTCTGGCTGTATCGTCTTCTTGTTTGACCCTCGAATCAAGCTCCTGCAGTGCTTTTAGCAGCACATCTCTGATCATATCCTGCCAGGTGCCAGGAGTGTACGGATAATGCAATGGTATGGTAACGAGATCTTTCATTCTTAAATCTTCGGCAAGTTGTCTTGATACCCCGTATTGCAGGCCTTTGTGAAGCTGCGAGCCGGGCATGACTATAATGTCTGCTGTATTTGTACGCAGGTCGTCAGTGATAGCATGTATGGCTACTACTTGCTCTTCTGGGGCAATAGTGGATGTTCGCGCTTCCTGCCCGGCAGTTATTGATACGCGTGGAGAAACAACCTTTAGCAGACATTCTATGCGGCCACCTCCTAAATCTTTTTCTTCAGCAATAGAAAGCCCGTGATTCTTCAGTCGCTTTTTCTTTCTTTCTTTAGTCTCATTGCTATCGCCGTCTCGCGGCATAAAAAGCCAGAAGCTTCCATCTTTAGCCGTAGTTGCCTGGAATAATACGGATATTTCCTGAGAATACTCTGTCTTAAACATATCTGCTGTATTCTGAATAGAAGCGAATAGTTGTTGTAACATCTTTCCGGCAGCTATACCGCCTTTATGCAAAACAGCAAAATCAGATATGTAAATAACTTCCTGTTCTCTTCTTATATCATAGCCGACATAAGCTATTATATATCCTAAAAGCTTTCCCTTTTCAAAATACCCCAGGCTGAGATTCTTACGCTTGTCTCCCTTTAATGCCTCATTATAAGCCGCCCCGATAAGTTCCATCTCTATTCCGGCAAGGTGGTTTTTATATTCTTTCCCTTTAAATGCTGTGTTTTCTATATAGGCGACTTCCAATGTATCTTCATAGCTTAGCGGCAACACGCCATCCAGCGGCTCTGTGACATCTTTGACCTTCGTTGATGCTTCTAGTGGGAGAATACGTATCTTTTCTGTTGTCTTATCGGAATAAGCTACCGGGGCCTGCATTAAATAGAAATTATCTTCTTCGTCAGGAAAATGTTCTATAAAATGAGAATGGGCTGTTCCAATGGCAACGCGGGATTTATTTAGAGGCCTTTTTCTTGTCGTTGTATGGTGTTGCTTAGAATATTCTTCAAAGAGATTTTTATAAGCTATCCTGACGATCCTACCAAATTCCATGCCTCCATGTGTACGTAAAAGCGCATCTGTGGCGCCTTCTATGTTGTCTGCGGAAATATAAGCATCGGGAGATATTTTATCAATAAAATCTTCACCGAGTACTTCCTGTAAATCCACTTCTTCAAGTTTTCCCTGCTGGGAAGCGCCTTCGATAATTCCTCTTAGATCAGCAACATTGATCGGGATCTTTCTGTCCAATGTAATAACGCTGGTCGCAAGAATTCTCTCCCTTTTCTCGCCGTCTTCGCCTATTATTTCTTTAGACAAAGCTAAAAATGCCGTGTTTGGATTGAATATATAAATATTATTCTTTCCGCTTCCAAAAGCCATGCAGCTGGGGGCTTCGCTCCCAGTCATAATCGCCTGTGGTTCAGATTTTGGTATAATTCGCACGGTAAATGAAGTCAACTCGAGCCCGTTTTCTATAAGTGTTGCGGTATCAAATCTGAATCCCCTCGTTTTGTTAATAACAGATTCGAAAGAAGCACCATCTTGCAAAAGCTCACGTGCTTCATTCGCAAGTCTCCATCGTTTCTGGTCAACAAATTGATCCTGTTGCTGCGCCCTTGTCATAATATCGATTTCGTTGGCAAAAAATGTCTTTAATATCCTCGTCAATGAATCCTCGCTTGCATAACCAGCATTCTTTAAATATGTGATTAGTCTCCCGCCTTTTAATTTACCTATCTCTTGGTCTATGTCTGTCATACTTATTGTGGTCGAAAACGGCCGGAGCGCCTGCAAGGAATTAAACTTGCCGAGTATTAACCCATCAACAAGTTCCCGGGCGGTTAGGTCGATATGATTAAGCTCGAGTAATCGAGACGGTTTTTTGGCATCATGTATTTCTTGAGGGGTGTTAGCGTCTCTTAATCCTAAGAATTCCGCTGGGTTCATAATCATCTTTTCCAATGCGTTATAATCATTCATCGCTGAATGCAAGATCAAGAATCTATAGTAATTATAAAGCGTCTGCTCTTCGGCTGTGCCGTCCAGGTACCCCTGTATTTTGGCAAGCATCGCATCGTGGTTTATAAGATTTACCAGCACTCGCAGTCGTTGGAACTGTTTCCAGCTACTGCACCATTTATCTTTTTCGAGAAGTTCCCCTCTGAGCCCAATAAATGTTGGGTCTTCGATATCGCTATTTATTATCCTTTCTTTCCAGTCTGCCCCGGAGCCTTTTACATTCTGCAACAGCTGAATAATCTGCCATAACCGCTGATGGCTTACAGTGCCGTTCGAGTCAACCCCTTTATCACGGGCAACCTGCACAAACACATTGTTTATAAATCTAGTGTTCACAGCTTCGTCAAGAGTTGCGATAAAGGGGTTAATATGGTCAAAAACCGGATTGTGGTTAGCATCCAGAAGCATGGTATCTAAAGTCCTACTCTCGTCACTCGCGTTTAAAAATTGAAGCAGACGCTTTTTAGGCAATGAAGTAAGCCCTTCCCGCACAGCAGCCGAAACTTCTTTAACTAAAGAATCGTTAATCGGTAGGCGTTTCGAAATCATATTTATTAACCGGCCGCTTTCATCCTGCGACATTCCAGAGCAAAGTGGCTTTACTATATCGGCAATAGAAGCTGCTATCTCCTTTGTTTGTTGACCATAAGCACATGGTATCTCCATCAATAAAAACTCAGTGGCCGCTTTTCCACTTATTCCTGCTTTCTTCATTTCTTCGAATGTTCCGCTCTCTGCTACCTCTAAGCCGTATATTGTTGTATGCAGCCCTCTTCTGCCTTCTCTCAGTCTATCAGTCATAAATACTTCTATTTCATCTATGCCTATCTCATTATCAGCAAGAAGAACTATAAAATTCCCATAATCTGTTACCGGGTCGCTCGCGGTTATTAAGCGTGAGGGTTTTTCGTCCTTAGTCCAGAATTCCGGCATTTTTACAAGTATGAAGTTTATGGCTCGCTGCCTTTCTACGCCGCTTGCCACCAAACGTTCTACCACTTTATCCTTTGCGCTAATCTCCATTCTCTGTGCGGCTTGTACTTTTAATTCTCCCAGCAAAAGGTGCTCGATCCTGCCTCTGTCCATATAACCACCTTCTGCCACCCGCAATGCCGCAGAAACAACGCTGGGAAAATGTTTTCCGTGTTTTTCCGATGCCTTCACAATCCATGTTTCAACAATTTCTTCTACTGATATATCCAGCGCGCTTACAACCTGATCTACGGTGACACCTATTTCTGCGAAGCCCCTTCTAAAAATACTTCTTGGGGCATCGAAAGGTGAATCCATCCAACTTTGATCTGGCCAGCTTTGGCCGGTCACAAACTCATCGGCTAACTCTGCTATCACCGAAACTTCGCGACCGTGTTCATAATCTACCGACAATTGGACGATAAAGATATCTATGGCTTTATCTCTATCCAGGCCCTTTTCGACCCAATTGTCAATTATATCAGAGCTCGCCGCTCTCATGGCCTCTCTCAGCACAACCTGGGCGTTTGTAGGATTATATTCATTACATCCGAATTTGGCCGGTAAGGTATTAAACATAAATTCTTCTATTTTTGGCATATCCATTCCCAACTCGTTAAATCTAATGATCGCTCTTATAACCAGTAGCGGATCGAAATAATAATTCAGTATTTTCTCAAACGCAAGTTCTTCCGCGTATCTTCTATCGACACCTTCAATTTGGCTAAGCCTGCCTATTAGATCAGATCCCATCACGCTACCCACTTTTTCTGCACGTGCAGCCATTCGTCCTGCATATTGATCCTCATCATCTATGCGTTCTCTATAATTAGAGAGCTCTGCTCGCGAAGGCCTTTCCCACGGAGATATTACATCATATCTTATTTCTTTTTGAATCCGCTTTTCTTCCTGTTGGGGGTTATCGCGTATAGCCTTTATAACACTTTGAATTTTCCAATCCTGCATAGGCATGCCTATGGTTAATATGGTTTCTATCTCCTCCCTGCTGTAGTATTGCGCGCTGTTCGTTATTTTCTCAATAAGCACGGGATCTAGGACTTTATGAATAGAGCTTCTCAACAAATACATAACTGGATGACATTCTTCCGGCACTTTGTTTAGTAGCCAGTCTCTTATCCACTCGAAATCCTTGCCGATATTCGCAAAAGTCGCCGCTGCGCCAACTGCTTCAAAAGCATACCAGCCATAACGTTGAGGCAACTCCAATAGCAGAAAATTTTCCAAGTTATTTCTTTCTGAATCGTCCTTTGGTTTTATAACATCGATAAACATATTGAAAGAATCGCTACTTACTATTCTGCATACGGCAATAGCGGCCTTGTAATCTATATCCGGCAAATTTTTTACCAATATCTTTTCCAATTTTTCTACCTCTGCGTCCTTAAGCATTTGTGAAATTGCCAGCGTGATCGAATATGCATGTTCCTGGTACTTTGGAAAAAGCCTGTTTAATAAGAATCTTTCTCCGGATTCGCTAAAAGCTCCTGTGCTGTGAGGAACTCGTGGAAAAGTTGTTTTTATTTGTTTCGCTATGTCGGCGATTTTACTTATCATGTATCTCTGCTCTTTTTCTGTCATATCTTTCACCCGTACGTATATCCCCTCAAGCAATAATTTTTTGATGACAGCGATATCCACACCCGCTTTTTCCATAATTAAAGCGCTTTTTGCTACAGATTGGACAGTATATGCCCCCTCCTCGCCTTCACCGTAGAGTTGTTCCAATTCAGGCAAATTAGCGATCATTTCTGTTATGGCTTCTTTCTGTTCGTCCACAGTGGATGTCCGCCCGGTAGTTTCAATCGATGATGTCTCTGACAACGTAGATATACGGCTTTGGAGCTCTGCGTTTTGTGCTTCTTCCTCTGTAGTAGCCCTGGCAAATACTTGCTTTCCATTTACAGCAGTAATCTCTTCGAGGCCTTTACTTCTTTTGAAAGTATAATATCTTTTTCCTCTTACCATAAAGCCGTCACCGGCCATGCTCCATTCAACAAGCTCTATCCATAAATGCCTGGCTTTAGTCGTCAATTCACCATTTACAAGGCCCGACGCTTTACAAAAATCCGTGAATAATGCCATGGCCGATACCTCAGGTAGCAAATCGTCTAGTATCTCGTTTTGCCTGCCGGATAAAAGCCTGAAATACGGGCTTTCATAGCCATTATCGTTTTTAAAATTCGGTGTAATGGATATATAAGACATGTCCCTTTCTTTAAAGAGCTGACAAAGGTTTTCACTATGAAACCCGCCAGTAACAAGTATGGCTGTTTTGTGTTTTCCGCTTGAGAATTTTAAATTGTCCAGGAAAGCCTGGTCTCTTTTAAATGAATATTCATAAAACCTGGATAGATTCTCACGATACTCGTCGAGCTCGTTTATATCATCAACAAGAGCGGTTTTTATATGGTAGAGAGGAGCTTCTTTGTTTATAAACGAGATATAATTTCCTATATTAAACGTGTGCTTATTATCGATGTAGTACTTATAATCATCTTTTGTGAGGCGTATATTGAAAATGTTATCCATAAGGATGAGGTTTTTGGCAAGTAGGCTAAGCTCTTTTTGCTTATCGTTTTCATATAATGATGCTCTTACCCTTTTTTCGAGATCATCCAACTCTCCCATTAATTTAGGCTTATCAATGGCATTATATGTTGAGATATATGCAATAAATCTTTGAAGTTCGGGAAAGTCCTTTATATCGAGGTTTACTGATTTAGCCTTAATAATAAGATAGCTGTAATAATCTTTTTGAATGATCTTTTCACTCTTGTACTCGAATGTCTTTAATACAAGTTCTTTCAACTCGTTCTTCGATAGAGTCCTTTCTAATCTCTCTATGATCTCCGATCTCTCGTAATTTGCCTTTTTGAAGTTTATCGTCTTTTCTTGCTCGAGGGATTTATTTAAGAGTTCTATATTTGCAAAAGCTGCAATATTAATCTCTTTACTACCTGCTTTGCCTATAAGGTAGGACAGGTAGTCTTTAAATTCAATGGCCTCAGATTTAAATTGCGTGTATTTCTCATCAAGCTCTAAAAGTTCTTTTGAATAGATACGCCTCTTAAGATTTTTTACTATGTGGGTCAGTTCTTTTAGGTACTTGTCTATTGTTTCCTTGTGCTTGAGAGACTCCCTGTAGATATTGAGGTTTTCAAGGTATAGTTTCGGCTCTTCAACGCCCCAGAGAGTCATTTCTTCTGGGTTGTTTATAGCAAAGTATTCCGCTCCGTTTACAAGCCCCTCTTTTACAAAATAATCGGCTACTTTCTCTCTTATTTGGCTCTTTTGGATACGAGTAAAGATCGATAGATCGTATTCGCCAGCTCCACCTTCCAAATTAGCCATATCTATGCCGTATTTATCATTAAAAAGCTTCAGGATTTCGGCTATCTTATGCTGGGCAGCGTAATTGCAGTGGGCATCTTGAACATGTATTACCACCTTATTTGAACCTGTTTCGTATCTATCCTTTATCCGGCCAAGGTATGCAGGCAGGGTAAATGTCTCTATATCTAAAGAAGCCATAGGGCCGCCAGGCCTGTTAGAGTCCACGCTAGTAAGCTCTAAAGGTGATCTGGCAGCCCAGGCTTCATGCAAACCTACCGTATTAAACAAAAAGGACCACAGGGTTATAATACATACTATTACCCTAAATGGTCCTTTTCTCATAACACGAGCATCAGATCTAGCGTGTAACATCATCTAATACCCCTTCTTCTCTTTAAGCCTTTTTAAATGCGCTTGGAAACAGATCAAAAAAATACGCCGTGCTGCCTACCCCTACGGCAAGCACAGCTATAGCCGTATATATAAAGTATACACGATGATCAGCTTAGTGGCAATACACAATAACTACCTTTTTAAGTATTAACTGATTTCTTTTATTTTTAAATTTTACCTGCTTTTAATTTGTCCGCCTTTTTCCAGTCAAATAACCATCAAATAGTAACTCTTTTATTTATAACGAGTTACATCTATTTTGTCAGGAAACTCTATAAAAATCAAATGTGTACATTATGCCCATATGGGCACATAACGTGCATGCCTTTTGGAT
This sequence comes from uncultured Planctomycetia bacterium, assembly GCA_964556455.1. GTDB lineage: Bacteria > Omnitrophota > Gorgyraeia > JABMRJ01 > JABMRJ01 > CAZKWI01. Next base: position 21,533 of record CAZKWI010000021.1, read on the forward strand.
TCGCTTTCTGGGTCAGCCAATTTAATGGCTTTATCTTCAATAGCTTCTTTAATAGTCCGAGAAACAATGGCGCTATTCTGTTTGGGAATCCCAAATCTTTCACGCAATGACGAATTTGTCAAATAGTCGCGTTGCACGTGCTTCAAACAGGCATGAAGATACGTTGCGCGTACCCGGTCCTTTCTATGCATCTTGGGCCATGGGCGATGTGCAAAAAGCACAACTCTCATGCTATCGCCTACAACTTCAAATAAAGGAGCCGGCAATTGATAAAATTCTGTTTCAAAAACAACTTTATCAACTCCGCTTCCTCGCTCTTCACATACGCCAATTCTTCTCATAAATGATGCAAGCGCTTCATTACGTGACTTAGGCGGATTATCCAAAAACCGTTCGGTTTTAACCAGCGGCTTTCCCGGATTAGTAATTTCAATGCGATCGGAAAATATTTCTATCATTGGTCCTGTCCCGCGCATAAAAAAATCTTGGTGTATAAGCATATTGGCAACAAGCTCTCTCACAGCAATTTCAGGATACATAGGAACGTCTTTGCGCAAAGCTTTACCAATCACTTCATTCCGCGGTATAAGGCTGTTAACAAATTCAACAAGCCCTTCAAAACCTGCGGCATATCCTTTTGCTCCCATCTGTTCTTTAACTGTCTCGATTTTTGTTGTTCCTTTATAAACAACAACACGAACAGCCTTTCTTTTTAAAACTTTAAAATCGTCGAGTTTTTTTGCAAATAGAATTGCTCCCAAATTTTTGGTATTATAATTACCTGCGTCGTTTCGCAAAATCATATTGTCGCTCATCAACCGCTCTAGTATGCCTTTCTTGTTGTCAGGCAAAGGCTGCCTAAGTAATTCAAAATAGGCCGGATAATCCAACAACCTAAGAACATCATCAGGGCTCATATTTTCCGCTGCATCCAATTCTTCAAATGGAGTCATATCAAATATATGCCAAAGTTCTCGTTCTTTTTCAGAAAAATCCTTTAATGGTTTTTTGTATGACCCGACGCGGATAAATTCTTTGCCTTTAAATTGTACCGGGTGCTTTGACGCGCGCTCAATTACCAGAATTATCACTACTCGCTTTTCAATCTGCAATTTGTAAAAATTGAAATTTATTTTTGGCGTCAAAAGCTTAAGTAACCAATTTTCCAATTCTTCATTTCCAATTTTATATTTTTGAGGACGAAAGGAAGTACCAAGAACATCGTGATTTTCTGCATCAATACCCCACACAAGATACCCCGCCGCTTTACCTGTGAGTGCCGCAGAATTCGCTAGAGCTGAGATATACTCTCCCATCTCATCATGCTGTGCATAATTGTGCTTAAATTCAACCCATTCTGTTTCTTTGGATAGAGAACGTAGTTCTTTCAATAGACATATCAAATAATCATTACTATATAACATATGTTCCCTCTCGCAGCATTTTTTAGTTATCGCTTATGCTGCCTTACCTCAATAAGCACATTATACTCCATAGACAGCATGCAAGCAAGGCGTATATAAGGGGATTGTGTCAACAATATTGCGTTATCCGGTTATCCCCTCTCTCACATAAATCTCAAAAACGTTACCTCTTAGCCTTATACCGCGTATGCATGACTTAGGGGTCCATGTTTTCATGCCATTATCGATAAGTATGGTTTTTTCTGTTTCGTGTAAGATGTGTATTGAAACCCAGTTATAGCGAATTTCGGGATAAATAAGTCTGCGCAGGCTGAATGTCCACATGGGGCGGCTCCTTTCTTTTGACTTCCCAGATTGCTTCGGGCGCTTCGCGCCCTCGCAATGACGGGAGTATGGATTCCCGCTTTTCCCGCCGAGGGGAGAAAAACCCATACGAGGCGGGACGCGGGAATGACAATGGTTTTATAGTATTCCTTTGTTTTTCAGGTATTCTCTGTCTCTTTCTGTCATGCCTTGAAATATACCTATTTTTTTCTTATTTCTTTCTTTAATGGTATATATAGGGTGCTGATTTTTGATACCCTGGTATACACGGGCATTGATACGCAGGGTATCAAATTTTGATACCCTCAATTCCGGTAAAATGACCGCTCCGAGCATTGTGTAGTGGGTTGGGGTTCTGCCGGTGCCGCTCTTATACTCTATTAGGCCTCGCTCCTGGAGGTACGTCTTAGCGGCAGATAGGGTGTTTACAGATATGCCTAAGTGCGTTCTTGTGGTTTTGTCGTACCAGTAGAAGATCGGCTTCTGGAACCGGCAATAGAGGCCGCGGAGGTAGATATAGAGAAGCATTGGGATGCGGGAGATCTTGCGGGTACCGCAGAGTTCGAAAAAGTCGTTTTGGAGGAATTGATAGCCCTTCATGGGTGCGCTACTGAAAGATCCTTCGTCGGCGCTTCGCGCCTCCTCAGGATGACAGGGGTGTGGATTCCCGCTTTCGCGGGAATGACACGGGTGGCGGAAATGACAAGGGCGTATTTCCACCACACTTTCACCACATTTTTGTGGGTTTTGGTGGTATTTAAGGCTGATGATAACTGATGGTGACTGTGGTAGGCTGTTATTGTATGTGCTTGTAAAATATAGCACTTACAAGAAAAAAGGCGATTTCGTATTTGAAATCGCCTTACTCTTATTATGATATGGTGGAGGTGCCGAGATTCGAACTCGGGTCCCTGAATGTCAACCGAAAGCATCTACATGTTTATCTTACCGTTTAACTTCTTCCGTAAGGCTCCGGTAGGCGGGATACTTACGGCGTAGCTTCCTTAGATTTCACCCAGCACCCGGAAGCGGGGCACTCTGGGCTATCCAGCATGTCGTACTCCGTTTAGTTTCCCTGGAAACTAACTAAGGGAGTCGCCCCTGCAAAAGCAGGGACTGCTTCTAACGCGCCCTCGCGGAGAATGCTCTCCGCTTCGGACACAGCACTGTACGTGTTGTTTGCGTTTGTATTGTGCCAGGTGTTTTATCCCTCGGATGCGTTGCATCCTCGGGATGGCTTGCGCCAAGAGGCCTCCCGACAACCTCTACATGCAACTTTTCGACCGAACTACTCCAGGTCGAAACCTTTCACCCCCTCAATGAGCACATAACTTACGGAGCGTTAGCGACGTAAGTTATAAGTGCGAATTGATCCCGAGGATGCGAAGCATCCGAGGGATCTACCCTCTTCTCTTCTGTGTCTCCCTCAGCTTTTTAAGCTCTCTGAGGGTCTCTTTCTTTCTTATCTTATCGCGCTTATCGTACTCGCGCTTACCCTGAGCCAGGGCAAGCTCGATCTTGCAGAGCCCCTTCTTAAAATAGAGCTTCAGGGGGACCAGGGTAAGGCCTTTTTGGGACGTTTTGCCCAAAAGTCGCATGATCTCTGTCTTATGCATGAGAAGCTTTCGCTTCCTCACCGGGTCCAGCGGATAAGCGGTAGTTTTTTCGTAAGGGCTTATGTGGCAATTATATAGGTAAATTTCCCTGTTATCACAAAGAGCAAAGCTGTCCCTCAAATTGACCCTGCCGGCCCTTATAGACTTGACCTCAGGCCCTTTGAGCTCAATACCAGCCTCAAATGTCTCTATTATAGCATAATTATAACGGGCTTGCCTGTTCGTAGCGACGATCTTGTCAGCCATAGGTAATTATTTATTATACCATATAATATTATCAAATACAAGTGGGCCCAGGAGCCGGTAATGCAAATACTTTTACGCGATAGCATAATAGCACTCCTCCGGATTAAGCC
>CAZKWI010000022.1:0-24718 GCA_964556455.1 uncultured Planctomycetia bacterium
TTGAAAGCGGACATTTCACATGTTAATAAACCGGACATTTCATTATTTTATAACACTTTTTCGTATCAACTCCCGGAATATATTGTAGTCTATTTATCATTGTGTTACAATATTGAAACAGTATGAAATCCAGGACATCCGATAAATTTTATAGCCGGTTGTACGGTTTAGCCGGTAAAAGAGAGTTTCCGCTAAAGGTATTGTTCGAGCTTACCTATGCCTGCAATTTTCAATGCGTGCACTGCTATAATGTGAAAGAGGCGAAAAACGAGCTGGGCACTTCGCAGGTAAAAGGTATCCTGAAAGAGCTGGCGCGCTCGGGCTGCTTTCACGTAGGGTTTACAGGAGGGGAACCGTTTACGCGCAAGGATATATTTGAGATTCTCGATTTCGCCAAGCGATCGGGCTTCAGGATAACCATCCTTACAAACGGCTATCTTATAGACAGGAAAGCGGCTGACAAAATAGCAGCCTTGGGTACAAGCCTTAACAAAGTGGATATATCCGTTCTTGGAGGCGATAAAAAAACCTTTGAATCCGTTACCCGCAAAAAGGGCAGCTTCGCAAATGCAGAGAAGACAATAAAGCTTCTTAAGCAAAGAGGCGTTTGTGTCATGATAAAGTCCGGGTTTATGAGGCAGAACAAGGGCGGGTTCGGAAAAATAAGAGAGATGGCAGCCTCTTCCGGCTGCATGTTCAGGTATTCACCTATTCTTAACGCAAAGACAGACGGCTCAAAAGGGCCCCTAAAGCACAGGCTCTCTCCCGAAGAGGTGATTGAGCTATCAAATGAATTCCGCGGCGTGAAGAAAAAACCTGGGGCAAAAACTCCGGCAAGGATCTCGCCCGGTAAAAACAGGTTCTTAAGGTGCGGCTCGGGGAGGACAGAGGCAAGCATTAACCCTTACGGGGAACTGAAGCTCTGCCCTGATATCAATCAGCCGGTCTATGATATCCGGCAACTCGGTTTAGACAGGGCCTGGAAAAAGCTTAAAGAATATGTCAAAAGCCTGGAAGGCGGCGACTATGCCTGCAAGAGCTGTTATCTGGCAGGTTTTTGCAACAGCTGCCCCGCCAGGATGGTCGTGGAGGAAGGCGATCTGAATAAATGCAACATGTATGACAGGGATCTTGCCATTCTCTACGCCAAAGAAAACGGCAGCTGGGATAAGATAAAGGATAAATTAAGAAGTGAGGACATCCGAGTATAAAGTTTTCTCCCGTAAATTCCACGACAAATTAGGGCACAGCCCCATAGTTGCGCAGATGGAGCTTACCTTCAGATGCCCACTCGATTGCAATCACTGTTATACTGCCTGCTACAATAACCCTGAAAAAGCCGGGGAAGAGCTTTCAACGATCCATGCAAAAAGGGTCCTGGATAAATGCAGGCAGGCCGGGACAGTCTGGCTCTGTTTTACAGGAGGCGACCCCTTGATCCGCGAGGATTTCAGCGAACTCTACAGCTACGCCAGGACCTCCGGCTTCATCACAACCGTATTCTCTTCCTTAACGCGCATGAGCGATGAGGTCTTCGATATCTTCAGGAAACAACCCCCGTTTAATATCGAGACTACATTGAACGCCGCAACCCCGGGTACCTATAAGGCGATCACAAAAACAGACCTTTTTCATACCCAGCTTAAGAACATAAAAAGACTGTTAAAAAGCAAGGTAGAAGTAAGGATAAAAACCCAGGTTACCAGGGAAAATGTTTCTGAGATCGAGAAAATAAAGTCTTTAGTCGAGAGCATGGGCAGGGAATTTCGGCCTTCTATCATGCTCTTTGCAAGGCTCGATCATGATACCTCCCCCTGCGGCTTAAGGCTTAACCCGAAAGAAGCGATCAGGATAAATAAGATTTACGGGTATTATGACGAGGAAACACGACAGGCGGTCAAAAAGCTGAAACTTAAGGACATGATAACCGAGCCCACTGATAAGCTCTTTACCTGCGCGATAGGGGGGCATGGCTTCTATATATCCCCTGAAGGCAGGATGTTTTTATGCAGCTCTCTTAGAGAGCCGGATTACGGCCTTCTTGATAAAAAGGCCACTGTCCGGGAGGGTTTTGAAAGGCTGAATAGGCAGGTCCGCACTATGCAGTTTAAGACAAAAAGCATCTGCCGTAGCTGCCGGTATCGCCTGATATGCGACTGGTGCGCGGCAAGGGCCGTACTTGAAAAAGGCGCCCTGGAAGAGCCTGTCAAATATTTTTGCACCATGACAAAGGAGATCATAAAACAGGAAGAAGAAACAAGATTAAAGGAGGTATGCAAATGAGTGATAAAAAGGTGCTTAAAAAGACCGATAAGGTTGTTGCCAGAAAGATCGAGGGAGAAATGATACTGCTTCCCTTGTACAAGTCATCCATGGATATGAATTATATATACACCCTGAATGAAAGCGCGGCCAGGTTCTGGGACCTGGTAAACGGCAAAAATTCCATAGCTGATATAAAGGCGGATCTTTTAACCACTTATAACGTAGATAAAAAGATGCTGGATGCGGAGATAGACGGCCTTATAAAGGATTTAAAATCCGTCAAGGCCGTAAAGTAAAAAATGGATCATAAAACCTACCTGCGAATAGCGGATATAAATATAAGGGTAAACAGCCATACCCGCCATCAGCTTAATGATAAATTAGACTGGCGATACCAGAACTTCGTCCTGAAGCGCCCTCCCCGAAAAATAGACCTTGATCTTGACCTGCGGTTAAGAGATAAATACACAAGGTACCGTCCCGTTGTGCTTTTTGAGACCAAGCGGGAAAAAATAAACCTGGGCGCTGAAAACTTACCCTCCGGGATGGAAAACCCGATAAAAAAAGACCCGAACCATAAGATTGAAAAACAAAAGGCCGATTATTTAGGGGAGGAATCAGGCTGGCGGATATCAAAATACAGGGGGCGGTTTTTGATCGAGGGCGGGTCCTCGGGAAACTTCCAGGCCTTTTTCGATAAAGACTTTAAAAGAATAGATATCTTCCTCATCAATCCATCAGGCCAATGGAAGCTTTCGGACGTTTTTACAGGTTTTTTGCAGCTTTTCATGATATATTACCTTGCCGCCAGAAGGGACGGCCTGGTGATCCACAGCGCCGCTATAAAGGATAAACAAAAAGACGGAAGAGGCTATCTTTTTGCCGGGATATCCGGCGCGGGAAAGACCACCACCAGCAGGATATGGAACGAACACGCAGGAAATATAAAGGTCTTAAACGATGACCGGATCATAATAAGAAAGCAAAATAACAGGTTTTATCTCTATGGCACCCCATGGCATGGAGACTTTTCGGATTATCTTAAGGGTCCTCTTGAGCACGCAAGGCTCGACAGGCTCTTTTTTATCTACCACAGGAATAAGAACAAGGCGGAGAAAGCTATCCCGCGGGAACTCTTTAATCTCTTTTTTCAGAGCCTCTTTTCGCCTTTCTGGAACAGAGAAGGCCTAGAGTTTACCTCCGGGTTCCTGATGGATCTTATCTTCAACGTCCCCTGCTACAAATTCGGCTTCAAAAATGACAAAAAAATCATAGACTACGTCCGTAAAATCTAAAAATAGCGCTAAAACCTATTTTTTAAAATCCTTGCCAAATACCCCAAAATCCTATATAATACTCCAAAACCAGGAGACAAAAATGAATGCTGAGATCATATCATGCGGTACAGAATTACTGCTTGGCCATAAGGTAAATACCAACGCAAATTATATCTCTAACGCCTTATCAGGCATAGGGTTAGATGTATACCGCCACAATACCATAGGCGACAACAGGGACAGGCTCGGTGCATGCATAAAGGACGCCCACGCAAGGTCGAACATAGTCATAATCACAGGCGGCCTCGGGCCCACTGAAGACGACATCACCATGGGCACCCTGGCTTCTGTAATAAAAAAAGATCTTGTTTTTAACAAAGGGATTTACAAATATATAAAGGACAAGTTCAAGAAGCACGAATTTAAGGTCCCTAAGGATGCCCTAAAGCAGGCCCTCATACCAAGAGGCGCTGAATGGATACAAAATGATGTAGGGACAGCCCCCGGGCTTATAATAAAGCATGATAAAAAGCATATAATCGCCCTTCCCGGCCCTCCGAGAGAACTAACCCCTATGCTGGAAAAGAACATCATACCCTTCCTCAAGAAACTGCACCATAATAAAGAGTGGCTCATAAAATCGAAGAGCCTGAAGATCACAGGCATTATAGAGGCTAAGGTAAATGAAAAAGCCAAGAGCCTTTTGAACATGAGCGGCCATACCACCGTAGGGATCTACGCTACAATAGGTGAAGTGGAGCTCAAGATCACATCAAAGGCCCATACTGAGAAGAAGGCGGATTCACAGATAAAAACGATCGAAAGAAAGATAAAGAAGATCTTCGGCAAGTCCGTATTCGGTGAAGACGGCCATACATTACAGCAAGGACTCGCGGACCTACTGAAAAAGAAGAAGCGCTCCATAGCCATAGCGGAATCATGCACAGGCGGCCGCATATCAGACCTTATTACCGATATCCCGGGAAGCTCAAAATACTTCCTGGGCTCGATAACCGCCTACAGCGACAAGGTAAAGATAAAAAAGCTCAATATCCCGAAGGAGCTCGTAAAGGATAAAGGTGCGGTCAGCAAAGAAGTGGCAAAGGCCATGGCGCAGAATGTTCGTGATATATTAGGCTCTGATATAGGCCTTGCAGTAACAGGTATTGCCGGCCCTAAAGGTGAGACAAAGAAAAAGCCCATAGGTCTCGTCTACATAGCGCTCGCAACGAAAAAGAAGAACATAATAAAAGAATTCCGGTTCATGGGCTCCCGCAATGACGTGAAACTCCAGTCCACCCAGCAGGCCCTGAACCTCATAAGGCTCAATATATGATCCGCGCCTTCGTCGCGCTGGAAGTAAGCCCTGAAATTAAAGACGAGCTCGCCAAACTGCAGGAAGAGTTAAAGCCCGCAGGTGCCCATGTAAAATGGGTAAAACCCCAGGCAATGCACCTCACCCTGAAATTCCTCGGCAACATTTCATCCGACTGTCATTCCCGCGAAAGCGGGAATCCATGCCAGTTGACCCAAATAAAGTCCGCTATTGATACTGTCGCCTCCCGTCATTCCAAGTTCGATATATCCCTCGGCCAGGTGGGCGGCTTTCCGAAACTCGAATTCCCGAACATCCTCTGGGTAGGAATAGATAACGGCTGCCGGGATGCCGAAGCTATAGCGGATAATGTAGAAGAAGAATTATCCAAGCAGGACTTCCAGAAAGAAAAACGTCCCTTCAGGGCACATCTTACACTAGGCAGGATAAAATCCCCGAAAAAACGAAAAGACCTCGTATTAAAGATAAAAGCGCTCAAGTTCACACCGAGCGCCACATGCACCATAGATAAGATCACGCTATTTCAGTCCCAACTAACCCCTCAAGGCGCTGTCTACACCCCACTACACCACTCGTCATTGCGAGCCGCCGAAGGCGGCGAAGCAATCTAGGACGTTACACCGCCTTATCCGCCTCGCGCACTCTCTCAAGCGGCACAAACCTTATCTTCTTCATCGGAGGCAGTTTTATATATAGCCCTTCCATCAGCATGGCTATTATTTCCGCGGGAACATCAGTATCTATCAAAGGCATGCCACTTCCACCCCTGAGAAGCAGTGTCTGCTCATTGATAAATTCCACTATATCGGCATATTCTCCGATCCACTTGTCATGATCGCTATCTATATTGCTCCCTGCGAAGGCTATATTGAGAAGCCCTCTCAATACACTCGGGTTATTCAGATGGTTCACCCTGACAGCACACTCACCCATCCTCGGTCCGCCTTTATACTCGAACCGCTCTATCTTCATAAGCCAGTCATTGCCGTTACTGTTTTCGATAGCCTTTTCATGAAAAGTTGCATTCGTTCCGGCATAAAGGCCCTGCATATCCCGCCACCTGTCATCTATCATCCCCACGACAACAGGCACTGATTCATTACGGAAATACCGCCCTATGAATCTCTTATTAACCCTGAGCTGGTAATGGCAGCTGTTCACTAGATCCGGCGTAGCATATGTCTCAACCAGCTCCTGTGACATTGCAGCATCCCGTGACCTTGTACTCGCCAGAAGGGCAAGTTGTGCCCTCTGGACTACTCTCGCATCATCCCATCCTGAAAGGTCCGCAAGAACCTCCTCAGCAGGCCTGCCGGAACGGTTGATAAGAAGCTTGACGTCGCCTTCTTTCTTCAATACCGCGACCGTGTTTTCTTCTGTTACCACCCTGATATCATCGCCTTCAACTATAACCTCCCTGCCCATGGAAGCCATCTTCTTTTCTCTGGCAATTTTCCGCCTGCCGAGCTGCGTTTCGCTCCTTCTACGGTATAATTCGGCGGCTTCTTTTATCTTACCCGGGAGCTGCCTGGACTCTTCTATGGCCTGCGCCAGCTCACGGCGCATATTTTTGAGTCGGTCTATACGGGCTTTCAAAAAGACCGCTCTCTGCTGGGCCGGCGTCATTCTTCTTTTCATAATAGCCAGCTCGTCCTTAACAACCAGCCATTTTGAAAGGCCTGATGCCTCTTTTTCTGAAATTTCTCTTGTCACTCTGCCGATTTCCTTATCGGCTGCGTATCGCTTTGACAACCTGCCGATTCTGACTTCCTCTTCAACCCTATCCCCTGCCTGCTCAAGGGCTTTTCTGGTATGTTCCTCGTATTCTGCCCCGCTAAGCCTTGATATGCTGTTCAGTACACTCTGCACCATATCCTTCAATGTACCTTCTCTCATCATTGCGGACTTGCTGTGCACTTCGAGAAGTAGTAATCTAATATCACCATAGATATCAGGCCTGCCCCGCTTCAAAGATTCTTTCTGGCCTTTAACCCAATCTATCAAGTCAAGCAGGCGGCTTTCCGAGAATGCCTCCAAAAGGTTTGGCACCCGGGTAAAAACACTTTCGTACGCCTCCAGTCCTTTTTCCAGCGTCGCCAACGCGGTCGGCCCCACATTAGCCGAAAGTGCTATCGCTGCAAGCTCCTCAAGAAATTCTCTCCGATGACGCAATTCCTCGTCTTCTCCCGTATCGCTATCCGCAGTCGCTGTCCGCGCGGGTGCATCCAGTGTTGTGTTGGGCGGGTTTGAGTTAAGAATAATGTCAGATTGCGGTTGAGCAGTCAATTTTTTTACACAAATGTACTTCATGCGTGTTCGTGCATCATACAGCTGGGTAAGCGGGAAGCGCTGAGAAAAACCTTGATCATTCCAGAAGGCCCACACCTCATCATCATCCAAGCATTTACCTTTGGCTACGGCGGTCTTAAATCCAGAATTTAAAAGATATGGCTCGATGCAATTGCGATACCACATTTGCCCTATATGTTGTCCGCGCCATTCAGGCTTGATCTCCCAGAAATTAATGGACGCCATCCAATTCAGACTATAATACTCCCGCCGTATTTCAGGCATTGTTCTTTCTTCGCCCGGTCTTTCTTCTTGAAAATAATTGCTTGTTTCATTCCATATCACATCTTTAACATAATCTTCCAAATCGGGATATCTCCTTGAGACGCCAAGACTATTGCTCGTTCTAATAATCGCGGAACCTACCATGTCTTCATCTTCCGACTGCAGGATGAGTGAGAGCTTTATCCCTGTTTCTGTGCGTTCATCAATACGCGTTGTCAACTTACATGGTTTGTCTTCAATTTCGAGTGATAGATCTTTGATTGTATCTGCCGTGTTAAAACCTGGGCGTTCGTTATCTATTTCTGCCAGTTTTCCGATAAATTCAATCTTATCATCGAACCTATCGATGCCGGCTATAGCCATTCTTACTTTATCCGGAAAGCCAAATGTCAACTTTGCCAGATCTTCAAGACAAGTCGCTATGAGTGCATCCTGCCTTTTGACTTCCCAGCTTACCATAGGGTATCCCTCTTTATTTATGCTGCCTACCAACTCTTGGATACTCCTACGCCCAGCTGCCGCTTCAGCTGTGGCTGGGTCTGAATTCGTGGGATTATCCGCTGTCGCTGTCCGTGCATCCGTGTGAGGCAGCGTACCGGGGATATCGGGATCAGCTCCTTCTTGCGCTTCGAATAGGCTGCTTCTGACCTCTTTTGCTTTTTTGGCTATAGCTACAGCTATGTCGGAGTGGCTGGCACCAGGCATAGCAAGAAGTCCTCTTAAAAATTCATTCAATCTATCAATTTGTGCTTCATACAGACCTTCTCCTGCAAAATCTGCACCGGTTAGCCGTTGCAACAAGATAGAGATTGCTAAATACGAATTTATGAATTCATCAGTTACTAAGGCTGACTCCATGGATCTTATCAGCGCTATCAATGAAACGGTTGTGCGTCCGCTATCTGCTGTGTCTACAAACAACGAGCTTTTCCCTTCAATATGTTCTATAAGATCGTTGAGCCGCATAAGCAGCTCATCGGCGATTGCTGCTATGCGCCTGTCATCCCCGAGTATGATATCTTCTGCCTCATCCACAACATCACCCGTATTTCGCCTCTCAAAGATGCCTTTGAGTTCCCGTTTAACCATAGCTGTTGGGATATTCTCCGCACGGTTTTTGATATGATTGACTTCGTGATCAAGCACCATCTGGATCGTCTGCTGGCGCGGGAAGGCCCTTGTGGGATCCCCCGACACTGTGCGGTTTACAAGGCGCCTGATAAGCTCGCGGCATTCGACTGCAGCCTGTCTTAACCTATCAAACTCGTGTTGCCACAATACCTGTGGTTCAAATACATTGGCGTTGTCTACGATATTTATCAACCTGCCAACGCTACTGTAAAATGCTATGGCCAAGTTTTCATGTGCTACGCCTAACACCGATACCTCTAAGTTTGGATCGGTCGGATCGATTACAAGTCTCTCAATGTTCTTCCTGCTGCCATCCTCAAGCTCAACCATGTCGGGAAGTACATCACGATGAATAACCCTGAAAGGCAAATCAAAAATCTCCATTTCATCTGCCCCATCCGCAGTCGCTGTCCGCGCGCCTGTAGCGCCTTTTACATAAACCATGTTTCTGTTCAGCACAAAGTTCTGCGGCATGTAGGCTTCGTATGTTCTTCTATAGCGGCTAAAGCCAGGGCAGTCATCCGCATTCTCTCCGGTGTATACTGGAGCATACCAGCCAAGAAGCAGCTCTTCTGGTAAGCCTGTATGCTGTCCCGCACAGCGGTCAAAGACATATAGCTGTTTGTCATTGACAAATTTGACCAGTATGGCGCTGTGGCTATCCTGCTTCGTTCTTATTTCCGCAAGAAATTCTACGTCATCGCGTTTTTGGAACTCTTCCAAGAGCTCATAGGTGGTCGTAATACACATATCTCCCAGCCAAGGACGCTCTGAAAGCCTGATATTGAACATATGGAAATAGCTCGGGTCTTTGGGCAAGAGCAAGAGCTTCAATGCTTTTTCATACATAGAGTTATTAACATACCATTTCTTATCAAAAAATGGTATGGCTCCTCGGGGTCTAAATTTCAGCCCTGGCGTTGTTTGCTCTTCTGAAGGTTCATATATAGAAACGGGCATCAATCTTTCCCGGTCAGCGTACTCCCTGAAATGAGCGGTCAAATCCGAGTCTTCTGGCAGCCGCCTTTGATAAGCTAAGCTATCAAACAGTTCGCCTCCTTTGCCATTCGAGAAGTAAGGCACATTCGCACCATGTACATAAGGATCTTCCTCTATTACAGTCCAAGATTTAACCTCGTAGAGGCTGAATATGTCGTCAATAGTGGTCGCTGTCCGCGCCGGCCCCTCCGGAGATGTCCCGGCAGTGCCTGTGCGTCTCAACCTTGAAAGATAGGGTTCGAATAGATACTTCTCCAGAGGTTTCTTTATGTAATCTATCTGGTCATGGATGTCATCAAGGCCTGTGGCCAAGAGCGGGTTATCCGCTGGCAATAGCTCAGTGAACATAAACACCTTACCGGCTGCTTCCGGACATGACTTCAATATAATATCCATGTGGGACCTTTCAGCTACTATGATTACATCCGCAGCCTTTATCTTGTCAGTATCGAGGGATAGGCTTTGGAATCTGTCTATGAGGTCTTTATCCACCCCTGCATCCTGCAGGCATTTTCTTACGCCACGGATCATATCAGGGCTGGAAACTGCTAAGGCCGCACCGGAAGATACAGTGATATCATCATCTAGTTTCAGGCCAGATTTCCGGGCGAAATCTTCAGTCAAGATATGCATCTTCACCGAACGGTTAACATTGCTCGCGCAGACATAATAGATATTCATACTGCCTTTAGTGACGCAGCCCTCAAGCAGTTTCTTTAAGGCTCTTGCTCTCTCTACCATAGCCGCTGTTAACCTAGCTGGATTTGTGAGGGTGGACAATTCCTGCAGTATTGTTGTGATATATTTTGTCAGTATCGTGCCTGATAATGCTATTTGCACGGTCTTTCTTATTCTTCTGGTGATGCGTTTTAGGATCCCCTTTACGGTATAAACGGTGCTCCAGACAATATCCTCTTTTTCCAGGGCGGCTGCTGCCTTGCCGGAAATCTCGGATATGAAACGTTTTTTCTCCATCCATCTCATCTCCTGATAAAATGCCTGGAAAATAAGCTCGCGACCCACTCCGATAAAGCGTGGATCCGGCTTATCGCTGCGGTTCCACGGCGCAACCTCCACATATTTCAAAGTAGCCTTATTAGGGCCGTCGACTATGGCCACCACCCCTTCTATCTGTAATTCCCCTGTGCCGTTCTCATCACCTTCGCTTACGGCAAAATAGACACGGCAGTCAGAAGAGCACATGAAGAGCTGCTGCAAGGCGTCGCTGTCTTTATCCTCCACCGCTTCTATTATCATGTTTATGTATGCGGGATGGACAAGATCTGTGGCGACAGATGGGTCCAGCCATTTCTTGAGGGCTCCGGCCATGGCATCGCGTTCTTCAACATTGGTCATTCTGAATAGCTCCCGGACACGCAGCATGACCTGTCCTTGGGGCATATCCTGGATATTATTTCTCTGGACCGTAATGCCCTGACTAAAGAAAAATCTTGCATCTCTTTTCTGTATATCCTCGGTAGTCTCATATATACCTGTAGTCGAAGTGCGTGCGGTTTGTGCCATGCCAGAAACAGTGTCCGTTATCGCCTTGTCGCGTTCCTGCTGGAGCTCAATAGCCGCTATTACATCAGCCGATGGCGTGTTATCGGGGAATCTTTTCAATGTTTCGTAGATTATCTCGAAGGTATCGCCCTTCCAGACGGTCCTGTTATTCTCTCTTTTCATCCTGCCTACTGTGTCAAACTCTCCGGCAAAGTCCCTCATGCGGGCAACGGCCTGGTTGCAATCTTTCGCGTCATCACAATGGGAGCTGGGGCTGCCGGCCCATATCATATGGGTCCCCATCTGCTTTATGATATGGCCTGCGGTTATCGGGTCGACAAGATCGTGTGAGCTTGCTCTTGCAGCCCGTATCATAATAGCAAAAAGGCTGCTTAAGCTCCTGTCGGGTATGGAAAATTCGCCTAATTGAGAAGCCGTGAGGGCTGCCATATGCGAAGTGAAGGGCTCCAGCGGGCCTGTAGCCAGCCCTACTGCAGAGCGGTATATCTTTGTGCTTTCAAGTGCGGCTGTTATTTCTTTCAGCTCTTTTTTCGGTATAGGGGTGGATATGGTCGATGTGCGCGCCTTTGCGTGCTTCGCTATGCCGGCAGGCCTTTCAGCAAGCTTGGGCCTTTGGGCTATTATGCTCTCGACATTAGTGGTTGAGTCAGATGATACCAGTATGTCGAAACCTGCTTCGCGCAATATTTCAGTGGTAGGCCTGCCTATGCCGAAGGCTACGATCACTCCTCCTGGCTCGAGGGCCTGTAATGCTTCTGTGGCTATCTGAAGATCGTCGTGCCTGTCATAAGTCCTGTCTTCTATATTTCCGAGGATCTGGTTGGCCCAGATCACCCGGAATTGCCCGGGATGATATGGGAGGATCCTCGCATCCCCCTGCTGCAGGAATATGCGGTCCCTATACGCAGGGACTTTGCCGTAACCTTTCTCTATGAGTGCTTTATCTGCTATCCTGAGCGGCGTGGCATCCCAGTCTATGAACTCCAGCCTTTTAGCTTCCGGGTGCTCTCTTATTATAGCCTCATACTCTCTATGATCCATGCCACTTCCGATGGTAAGTACCCATGAGCCTCTTGCAAAGTCATTCAGTGTCTGACCAAGGATACCCCGGAAATCGCAACTCGACAACGGAACCGTATCGCCAGCCGCACCAGTCCAGTCTGTTGAGTGCTGTTCTTCATGAAGCTCACCTATTATAAAAGTTTTACGCTCTTTCTGTTTCTCGGTATCAGCGGTCGCTGTCCGTCCGCTTTCGTCTACCGGTGTGCCTGTGCTGTTACCATTGGGATTCTGCGGACCGGGCATGGTGTCTATGAAGTTCTGCAGCCTCTCTATATGCTGCGTCGCTGTCCTGATGGACTTCTGGAGGTCATCCGACAAGATGTTACTGTACGGCTCCGGCCAGAATCCAAAACCTGTGAATCTTTCTGTAGCGAGAATGAATGCCCCGCTTTCGGCTTCGGCTTTAAGCTCTTCCAATACGTTACGGAACGCGGTGGCAGCCTCAAGTGCTATATCGAGCTCCTCTTCCAGAATACTACCGACATAGCCGCTCCCACAACCCGAACTTCTCATGTAATCCCTATGCAATCCGAGCCATCGCTCCACCTGCTCTCTAAAATTCGCTGTCTCCGGCAAATCCCCGAAGGCGGGGTATCTGCTATTCAGTTGAGCGTAATCCCACATAAAAGGCTCGCTAACGCTCTCGTTCGTGCCGGTGATAAACTCGGTGTTCAATGACAGGATGGCATATCTTCTGGCATTTATATCTGCGTCCTGGTCTGCCAGAATATCCTGCACTCGCCTTAGTTCTTTTTCGTCTTCAGGGAATACAATCGCCTTCATCACCTCTGTTCTTTTGGGGGCACTCTTAAAATATTCGGCGTATCCGATGCTTAATTCCTGCTTGAGATCAGACCATTCCTCCACACCCAAAAGTCCGGGTATCGCTCTCTCTACAAACCCAAAGAGGTCGTTTACAGTGATATAACTTAGAAGGTTGAGGGATATTGTTATCATTTTCGTGGCCACATTGCGCCCGCTGATCTTGACAGTGCTGTAATCATCCCTCTCGCGCCACATGGTTTCCGGCTGGTCTGCGACCGTTACATATTCAAACCTGACCGCCTGGCGCAGATTCTGCCTTCCTTTGTATTGTGTGTGGCGACTTCCTCTCATGTCTGCCCACAGTCCTGTCTGGGCTCTTTTGCTTCTCTTGCTTTGCGGCCCCCTGGGGGTTCTCCTTCTCCGCACCCTAACTCCTTCACTTACAAGGAGGCCTTCAGGCACTGAAAGGGCGTGGAGCATTTCATCGAACCATTCCGCTATCCTGGATACATCTTTTTCATCTATGGAGCGATTCGGGTTCACTGCAGGCGTCTCTTCCCATATAGGCCGGCGGTCTTTTAGGTCAACATCCATTTTTACGCCGACAGACTCCGGGAGATAGGGAAACTTGACGTCCATGCCCTTTATGGATGTGACAAGCTCGTATATCTCTTTCTTATCTTCGTCTCTAGTGTCATCCCAGACTTTATTGACGTGTATCCTGTGGCTCATTATGCGGGAGAGGATCCTCACTTTGCTCTGATCATTGTCCTCTCCCCAGAACTGGCGCGGGGACCAGCCGTTGACCTTCGCCTGATCCGGATCGGTGTATACGCCTTCGGAGATCTCGTGGAATTCCATTGCGGCCCTGTCATTGTGAAAGAGGCCGTCCTGTATAAGCCACATGTAAGGCCCGTAGCCATTTAAGATATTAAGGAGGCGGAAGAATCTCTTCTTTGCCTCTATCTCCGCCTGTCCCTTTTCTTCAGACTCTTCGAAATATTCCTGGATACCCCTTCGTGCCCTTTCGTATGCAGGTATACCTTCGAAGGACACCTGGAATATCGTCCTACCCGGAGCGCGCACAAGGTGCACAGAAGCCCCCATGGCGGCTAGCTCCATGCGCCTCAAGGCAAGGCCTTTGCCTTTATGGCCCTTCTGACCCAATTCTTTGGATTTCCCACTGCTCAAGCCTTCCCTGAAGATAAGTTCCTTTTGGCCATGCACACGCAGGAATTCTTCTACATACCACCTGGCCTCTTCCTTATCTGTAAGCCTTCTGTATGTATTAGGGCGGTTCTCGCGGTCTCTTTTCAGATGCTCTTCCTCGTCTTCCTGTTCCACTAAAATCTCGTGCATACCCCTTATAAGCCACAACCGTGAAGGCTCAGCCTCGGCGGCCTCTCTCAGCCTGGCTTCAAGATCATCCAGCACCGCCTCGGGGAAGTCGCCGCTATTCTCCACCCTCAGGTTGAAACTCGTCTTACTCGTCTGTAACAGCTGCACTATGATCCTCTCATCCTGCGGGCTCGCACCCCTGCGCAGAAGCTCATCATAGGCGTTCTGTATAAGCTCGTATACTATATCTGAAAGTGTGTCTCTTATGCCGAAAGGCGTCAGGTTGCCGCTCCTGTTTATAACAGTGACCGTCTGGTCAAGGTCAAGATACTCTATGTATTCCGCAGCTTCGGGTATACGCTCATCAATGACATCGGCAACCAGCTCAGTAAAATTGACATCCTCTGATTGAGCCTCACCGGATGCTATTGGTCTCCTTAATGCGGCATAAGCGTCGGTTACCGTTGACTCATATCTGTCTCTATCATCGCTGCCGCTGTCATCAACTGTCGCCGTCCTGCCCGCTGGCATACTGGTAAAAGCGGCGGTAAGCCCATCTGCTTCATTTACGGCGATTGCAGCCTTACTGAATAGTGCCTGATAAATGTAATCGTATGCCTCCGCGCGCCTTCTGTAATACGCTTCCGGCTCCATTGCTGAACGCGCAGCTGCCTCCTCCAGGGATTCCTCATCGCTTGCGCGTAATTCCGCCTCAATTAATTTGATATCTTCTTCCGGCATGTTGCAATTTCCGGACCTCAGATAGTCCGCAACAGCATAAGGTGAAACGTCGGGATATTCTACCGCAGACGTAATTTCTGATATTAGGCTCCACACAGGCCTGGTCCGGTTGTTTCTAGTCCTAATAGCCACCCTGTCTAAACCGAGCAGGTCAAGGGCGCTTAGGTCATCGTATACCGTTCTTCGTTCGACACCTAAGAATTTTGCAAGATCCACTGTGCTCCAGGGCTCACTCTCCGGAGGTATCAGGTAAAGCGCTGAAACAAGCCTCAGGCGGCGCAATAATACTCTCCTCTCAAGCCTTATATCGAGATAGGGTGAATTCAATAAGTTCAGTGCCCTGAGGTCATTATAAACGGTATGACGTTTTTCAGACAGCCACTCTGCGAGCGAATCTATGTCCCACTTTTCCGCATGAGGCGGTTTTTGTGGGAGCGTCGTGACCAACATAAGTCGCCGTGCTTCTATCTCTTCTTCATTTATCGAACTGATATCCAGATCGGGTGAATCAAGAAGCTCCTGAGCCCTAAGATCGTCACGAACTGTATGCCAGGCCAATCTATGCTTTTTCGCAAGCATCGAGATGGTCCATTTTTTTCCATGAGGAGGCTTTTGGCGCAGACTCCTGGCTACTCTTAAGCGCCGCCATTCTATCTCTTTCTCAGATCTGATATTAAGATATGGTGAGTTGAGAGCTTTCAGCGCCTTAAGGTCATTATAGACGGTTTGCCATTCTTTGCGGGTAACCGTCGCTTTATTGTTCATTCTTCTTGCCAGAGCGCTGATGCTCCACTTCTTTTTTCCGTTAGGAGGTGGTTCAGGTAATATTGCGGCAAGTCTCTTTTGCCGTTCTTTCGCGATCCTTTTAAGCAAAATCATATTACTCGGACGTCCTGCGCTTATCGTGACCGTCCTTCCTGTTGTCCTGCCGGGATCGGTCTTCGGTTTATCTGTTGGCCTTGGCCTTCCTGAAGGCGGTGTAGGATCTCTAGGATTAACCAAAGGCTCTGGGGTTCGTGGATAAGGAGGTAACATCTGTGGGGTCCTGCCCGTTTCTACGAACTCTTGCAGAGCCTGCGGCTTAAGCTCCGACGTCTCGACAGTATGTAACCTTGCGTTGTGAGTTGCAGTGAGATCCTTCTTTATAAGGACATCGTTCTCAGGCGCAACGTATATATTGTATTCCGCGGCGAGCGCTTCTATGTCGCGCAAGAGCCCCTCGAATGTAAGCGTAAATTCAGAGTCTATCATGTGTTTGACGAGAATATCGGCAAACGCCCTTAAGATACCTTCTTGTTTATCTACAAAATGCCATATTTCTGTAGGCCTGTTCGCCATGTCCCTTAAGGTCCCTTTGTATTTTTTTTCAAAAGGTAAAAGCAGGTTCCGGCCGTTCATGATATCAAGCAAGATAAAGAAGGTCATTATAAGCGCAAACACGTCATCCCTTTGCAGGCAAAGCTCTGATACAGGCGTATTCTGGTCATCCAGGCGCCTTCTCCTGTCCTCACTGCAGTAGAAAGGCTTCACCGCCATTCTCTGGACCTGCGCCGCATCCTCATCAAAACCCTCTATAGGCGTAGTGGTGTCATTATCTATGATCTTATACCTTGCCTGTCCTGTGTAGCCTGTGTCGGTTATCATTACGGCAGTGGGGTCTATATCACCCACCACAAATCTTCCCAGGCAGGTATCGCGGTATGCCCTGAGAGTGTTTATCACCATTGCAAAGAACGGATACATCCTCTCATCAGGCGGGATAGTCCTGAGGCGGTTATGTACATACTCGGATAGCGTAATACCGTCTATATCCTCAAAGACCAGCGCAGTATCAACGAACTCTTCCCCCATCTTGTGCCTCACGGTAGCTACATGTTCGGGAAGATTATCGCTCCTGCCCGCCATATTGTTAAATTCTATCTGCGGCTTAAGGTAATGTCTTATGCTTTTCTTGTCGCCAGATCCTTTCAGGACATAGGTGTGGCCATGGACAAGGGATCCCCTATTAGGTCCTGTATACCTGTATCTGCGCAGCTGCAGGCCAAGCTGCGAAGGTTCGCGGATCTCCCCAAGCGGCTCAAAGTGATCCTGGAATTCTACCGCATTCACTATCGTATGCCCTGATTCGCCGGTATTAGTGTCTGCGGCAGCGGTCCTTGCA
This sequence comes from uncultured Planctomycetia bacterium, assembly GCA_964556455.1. Classification (GTDB taxonomy): domain Bacteria; phylum Omnitrophota; class Gorgyraeia; order JABMRJ01; family JABMRJ01; genus CAZKWI01. The sequence continues at coordinate 17,174 of CAZKWI010000022.1, forward strand.
GGTGCTGTTTTAGTTGTGGTGGCGGTATTATCGGTAGAGGATGTTTGCGCATCATGCAAGAGCCATTCGATCGGTATCTCGACAAAATCTTCCACAAAGTCATGATAGACATATATAGCGCTTATGGCTTTGGGCGTGGCCTTACGTGATCCTGTCGCCGCATTCGGTTCCTGGACCTTATTGGCATAACATTCAAAGATCACAACGAGAGCTTCAGGCGTATCTAGGGTTGCATATTTTCCAAATGCAAAGGGAATTGCTTTATTTACACTTTCATTAATTTCAATACCGCTTACGATGGCTTTTTTAGCCGTGATACCATTTTTCGCTGCATTGTATAGTTCGCGGATGGTAAGCAGTTTTCCGATGTAGAGCATCTTCTCTTTTTTGTCCTTTACGACATTGCCTATATTAAGATCGTCCTTCTTGGACCTGTATTCTGCCTGTGCTTCGAATATGGAAGAAAATGTACTTCCTGCTCTCAACCATCCTTCTATGTGTTTTCGCCCTTCTGCCTTCATATAACCAGACATGATATCCTGCATGGCGATCGATCTATCGCAGTATTCCCCTATCGCAGAAGAAAGCCTTTGTCGCAATTCTACATGGTATGGTATCGCATCCTCTAAAAGCACCTGCAGGCTTTCTCTCTCTCTAAGGACTTCCTCCCTGGGCAGATTATATGCCGAGCTCTTTACCCTCAAGGTGCTTATCTGTGCATCCAGCCTGTCTATCGTACTGAGTAAATTCTCAGGCAGCTTTTCAGGAAATTCCTCCACAAAGGCATCTATCAGTTCACGCACCGAGTATTTTGTAAAGAGTATCCTCTCTCTCTGTTCCATGAACGGTTTGATATTTTCGTGCATCCAGTCATCCTTGTACCAGGTCTTGAAGCCCTTTACATACGCGAACTCCTCAGCCTCCGGGACATAAGCTGCGGGAGTGCTGAACCATGTATGATCGCTTCTGAATAACGGGACCCGCCCATGACCACTATCCCAGTTAAAATCTTCGGGCCTTTCTCTTACATACTTATTTGTAAAGACCGATCCATGACTGGTGGATGTATATACATTATTCATGTAGAGATATTCATCATAGATAATGCACCTGAATAGATTCTCCACAAGCTCTTCAATGCTTTCGGTATACTGGTTGGAGGCTATCATATTATTATTGGTCTCTATGCCGGCCCATCTCAATATATCGTTTATCACAAACGCCTGGGTCAGAGAATATCTCGGTTTTCGCTGCCTGGGCGATATATCCACATCCTTGGGCGCGTCTAAACCAAAACCCATATACACTACACCCGCCTCCCTCATAAGAGGAGCGATCTGAGCAAGATAAACATAGTCCACCTCACCGTCTTTTATGAACGCAGATACGGCACTCCCGCCTATATTTATTCTCATGGGCTCAGCTTCGGTTAACTGCCGGTTAAAGTCTCTCAAGATCGTAAAGAATTCTATCAGTTCTTCTCTCGTACGGTTCTCAAAGAAGTTCTCTTCAAGAAGCTGGAATTTCGGTAAGGGGTATTTCTTATCCAGATGTGCCCTGCATGCGGCGATCATCCAATCAGCGGCTTCTTTAATAGGGCTGGTTAGCTGCGGGCTATCGGGTTGGATCTGATAAGACCTGTTGTAGAACTGGCAAGCGTTCGGACAGCTCAGGCTGGTTATAACACAGATCTCTTCCTCGTTATAGGTCTCCTGCGGGCTTGCTGCCGGGAGTATGTCGCTTGTTGAGTAATTCCCCTCATCCAGGCGGTTCATGAACGTCGTTTCTCCCCTTTGGGCAAAGAGACCGTGGATAGGCTTAAGGCTTTCTATCTCATCTCTGGATAAGTCAAAGCCTGCCCCCATAGAGCCTATTGTCATTATGGCTTTGGTTATCTTTTTCGTATCATTGCCTTTGACGGCCAGGTTTACTTGATCCATGACGGATATGATCTGCTCAGGCGCCCTGTTGTAACTCGGCCCGCCTATAGCTATATTCACCTGCGGCCTTTGTCTTTTTGCCGCTTCTATAAACCTGCGCGTTAGATCGAGATACTTATCGTAGACTGAAAAACATATTATATCGGGCCGGTAAATATTCACCGCAGCTATAAACTCCGTTATCGCGTCATCTTCGTCGCCACGGACAAGTTTTTCCAAAAAATTAAAAGATCGTATATTTTTATCACCCAGGCCCGCCGCCTGCAAGGCGCGCTCTATCAATGACATGCCATATGGGAACTCCGTGGAGGGTACCAATAATACACGCGGGCTCCTTTTAGCTAAACTCTGACTGGTAGCGGGTGCACTGTCTGTCTCATCAGCTACTTCCTGTACATGTTCTATATCAGCCATCTCCATGCGCTCTATCTGTTCTTTTTCAGAGAGGCCAAGGAAAGCAGGGCTTACGCGGCATGTCAGGCGGCTCTCTCCGTTATCACCGGATAGATCCAGTTCAACTTCAGGGCTGGCCGGATCAGCTTCTAAGAGCTTGATCGATCTATCGTCTATTCCGCTTAATTCCGGGCGCCTGTCGCAGACAGCCGCCAAAGCCCTTGCCGTCCTTATATCGAAACATGTGGGTCTAACAGGATACCCGCCGCTCATAAGAGTCGCCCCATCAAACCCTATCGAAGCCACCTCAGAACTACCGTCTCCTGAGGGCCGCAGGAAGGATCTTCTTCTGTCTTTACTGGTAGTGGAGGTGCGGGCATTTGGCGACTTTCCCGTTTCTGTGGTGGGAGCTTCTTTTTCCGAGCCGGCGATCCTTTTCGCGAAGCTTCCGCCGAGGTCGCGTTTGCCGCTTTTCCACGATATGTAACTCCTTACCAGGGTGCCGAATACCGCTGCCAGTACGACAGTAGTAAGAAGCTGATGGCTGCCTATAAGAGAAGGTGCTATATCCATGGATATGAGGTTCAGCACAATTACATAACGCCATCTGTTGTTCATGCCTTCCAGGGTCTTTAAGAGCTGGTTTTTAAAGCTGTATTCTTCTTTTACCTTTCCGAGTTCTTCGGCGTTTATCCGCCCTTTCCTGTAGTTCAGACGAGCTGCCCACCGCTCAAAAAGCCCCGGTACGGAGAGCGCGTACCCGAACGAGTTGAACGCACATCCAGCCACGAACATCATCCACACCCTGACCGGATATATGGTAAAAGCGGCAAGGATACCGGCGGGTGAAAACACCACGCCCGGGCTGGGGAAATAGAAATTTATGCCTTCTATAAGAAGGGCGGCGGCCATGCTGACTATCGGTCCAATAATAAGAAAGATGACAGCGATCCTTAGTATCCATGTGCGCTTGGGATATCTCTGGCCGCCTGAAAGTAACTTACCGACAATATCACCGATGACGGTTATAAGAGTCGATATGCCGATCATTAAAAACATCTCCGGATCACCGGCAAAGATCCTATTGAAAATAGACGAAAAACTGGCACAGCAGATCAGTACAGCAGAGAATATGGAGACAGATATGGTAAACAATGTTAATCCGGGTTTTAATGTGATAAAACTTCTCTTTCTTAACTCCCAGATGGACATGCCTCTTTTTACAAGCCAATTTCTAATAAGCCATGCTACGACCGGTATCTGTGATGCAACAAGGAGGCTTGCAGCATAGGAGAGGTCAAAAAAGAACATTAAAACTCCGATAGATATGCCTATCGCAGACAAAGTAAGGAGGAAGCTTCTATACGGCGCTTCTTCAACATGCGGCAGAGGATCAGCTTCGTCTATCTTGGGTGCTGGCTCTAGTTCAGTGCTGTTCATGAATGCCTCATGGACTTTCTCAACATTCGCTTCCCTAACCTGCCTGAGGTGGTCAATATCGCTTTTATCATAGCCGTAGGCGATGGTTTCTATTGAAAAGCATAAAATAAGAGAGCATGCTATTATCTTGCAGAGCATGCTCTCTTTATAGCTTATAAATGCTATAATTTTGTTACTTTCTTTGCTTACCATATAAGGGGTCTGATACTATCCCTTTCATCATGTTGGTGCTGTGTGTCCAAATAAAATACCGAGTTAGCATATATTTATATACTAATATGCTAGACTCGGCTACCTACCCCTACTACGCCCATTATAGCCGTATTTCTATAACTTATGTACTTATATAAAGTTATAGAAAATATGGTAAAAAAATAACGCTTGAAACTTTTTTTACCTATTTAGATTATATCATATAGAGAATGGAAAGTCAATGGGTGCTATCTGGCTTTTTTAATGTTTTACCATGTGCGGGTTTCGTACGCTTCTTTGAGGGTGCGGTCGTAGAGCGTGGCATCGGTCTCTTTGGTAAGATTTGGGGTGATGATGATGAATGATATATCGTTTGCCTTGAAGAGTCTCGTCATATTCTCTGTGTGAAATCCGCCTGTTATGAAAAAGGCTATGTTCTCTTTCTCTTTCTTCAGTTTCGCAAGTGAGTTCTTCAGAAAGGCCTTGTCCCTTCTGAAGGCTGTTCCATAAAAGGCCTCCAGGTTGGCAAGGTTTGATGTGATCACGGTTGTATCCTCCGGCAGCTTACTCTTTATCCGGAATCTCCGCATCTGTTCGGTCAGAAACGGCCTCCAGGCCTCCGGATCAAAGTTCCTTTTATTTCTCCTGTAATAGCCGAGATCCTCCGGGGTGAGTTTGAGCTTTAAAAGGGCCTCCAGGGTCAGAAGGTCCTTTGAGATCTTGAAGAGCGTTTTCTGTTTTTCATTCTTGAAAAGGGCAGCCGATATCAGGCCCTCGATACCCTCTATCTCCTCAAAAAGCCTCTCGTGTTCCATCTTGTCGAAGTTCTTGATGTATTCGACGTACAATTCAAAGTTTTTGTAATTTCTCGTCGGGACACCGCTGTCGTTCGCAAGCTCGGTCAGGTAAGAATAGAATTTTCCTGCGGAGATCTCGTCCTGTTTGAACTTTACGCTCTGCAGAATGAGTTCCTTTTGTTTCGGCTTAGACAGTACAGAGTTCAGCTTCTCTATAAGGGCGTCTCTTTCTTTCTCGGTTTTGTCAAAATCTATCCTCTCTTCATCGCGCGCGGTCTTGAGCATAAGTATGTGGTTCGGGTAATCCTCCAGGCTTATGTCGTTCTTGGCGGCGACCTCATCAAGAAATCTGAAATACTCCTTCAGGTCTACGTCCTTGGACGTATAGCCCTCCCTGTAATTATCGAACGTCTTCAGGTCCTTAGTGTAGATGAATTTCTTGAGCCTCCCTAGGACCTTCTTAAACCCGGCTGTGACATTCAGGGCCTCGTTCCTGAAGGCATCGACCTTCAGGTAGATCTCCATATTCTTTTCATAGAGGCCTTTGTCCTCTATGCCCTGGAATTTCAGCGGGAAGTCCGTGGCGATATCGACGTATGTCTCGCCTGTTATCACACCGTCCTTCAGGAGCTTGTCCGCTTTTTTCTTTCTCTCTTCGATGGGCGCCCATTCTCTGATGTATGAGAAATCCTTGTCGGTTATCCCGCCTTCTACAAGGACCACATCTATGCCGTAAAGCTGTATAAGGTGCTCCAGGATCCCCGCCATATTCTTCTGCGCCTCGTAATTGGCATGGACGTCCTGGATATAAAACATAATCCTGGGGCCTCCCCTGCCGGAAGAAGGCGCCTGATAGAATTCTTTTATGGTACCGAGCTTCTTGGGGATGGATACCTTGCTGAGATCGAGCGCGCCGCCTTTTGCGTGGGCCGCGGCTGCAGATAGCAGGATGAATAATAAAATTATTGTTGTTTTTTTCATAAATGGATTCCCGCTTTCGCGGGAATGACGAGTGTTTTTCATAACCATATAAAGTTTATTACCTGGAGCGTGATATTTGCGAATATGCCGGCCACTATATCGTCGAGCATTATCCCCCGGCCTTTTGTTATCCGCTCAAGTTTACTTATCGGGTAGATCTTCAAGATATCGAAACCGCGGAATAGAAGAAAACCTATTACAAGGTTTGCGGTACCAAAAGGGATCAAAAGATAAGTGATGAGCATCCCGCAGACTTCGTCTATCACAACCTCTTTTGGGTCTTTTGATCCAAAGACCCTCTCTGCCTTCCTGCATACGACAAACCCAAGCATCGTCAAAAGCGCTGTCGCCGACAGATAGATGAACAGATTATTTCTTATAAAAAGATAAATGAGCAGCCCTGCGATGCTAGCCCACGTGCCAGGCATCAAAGGGAGCTTCCCTATCCCAAAAACACTTAAGATTATTTCAGCTGTTCTTTTTCGCATTCAAAAAAAGGCCCCTGTTACGGTATAAATACGACGAGCCGCTTATAAGGGTGAGCACGACCGTTATTATCATAAGGATAAATATTACCTGTCTGTACCAGTACTCGAATGATCCGGGCCAGTTATCAAAATAGCTCATGCCGGCGCTTTTAAGGAATATGAATAATAATATCGCCGTTATGGCGACCACTTGGGAGACGGTCTTGTGTTTTCCGGCGGCGTCGGCGTGCAGGACCTTTCCTTTTGATGCCGCGAAGAGCCTGACGCCCGTTATTATGAGCTCTCTCGATATTATGAGCACCACCATCCATGCCGGGACGAGACCCATCTCCACGAACGCCAGGAAAGCCGCTATCGTAAGGAACTTATCGGCCAGCGGGTCCATGAACTTGCCAAAATCTGTGATCTCGTTACGCCGGCGCGCTATCTTTCCGTCGAGATAATCGGTCGCTGAGGCTGCGAGGAAAGCTATAAGCGCCAGGAGCTTCATAGCCATCCCGTTCGAGAAGAGAAATATCATAAAGATGAATGTGAGGCATATTCTTGATACGGTGAGTTTATTTGGCAGGTTCACGCTATCTCCCCCACTAGATCATACTCCATTGTATCAGTTATATTCACATCTACGAAATCCCCGGGCTTAAGGCTCTTGGCCCTGACAAAGACCTCTCCGTCCACGGAAGGGGCGTCATACTGGGTCCTGCCGATATAAAGCTCTTTGCTCTTATCATCCTCTTCATCTATCAGGACCTTTATCTTCTTGTTTATCAGGGAGCTGTTGTAACGCTCGGAGAGTTTCTGCTGGAGGCTCATCACCGCGTCAAAGCGCTCTCTTCTTATCTTCTCGGGGACCTGTTTTTTGTAGCGGAATGAGGGGCTCCCCTCCTCGTTCGAATAGATGAATGCTCCCAGCCTCTCGAACCTGATCTCTTCGACAAACTTAAGAAGCTCCTTAAAATCCTCGTCGGTCTCTCCGGGAAAGCCTACAAGTACGGTCGTCCTTATCGCAACGCCCGGGATCTCTTTTCTTATTCTCTGTATCAATGAGCGCATTGAGGAGGCGGTCGTGTTTCTCTTCATCTTCTTCAGGACCTTGTCGCTTATATGCTGTATAGGCATATCAAGGTACTTACATATGTTCTCTTCTTCTCTTACGGTCTCTATAAGCTCGTCTGTATAATGGGCCGGATGGGTATAGAGAAGGCGCACCCATTTTGATCTGTCCAGGCGCGCCACAGCGCGCAGGAGCTCGGCAATGCGCAGCTTTTTATAAAGATCGTAACCGTAGTAAGTCGTGTCCTGGCCCACTATGTT
>CAZKWI010000023.1:0-24457 GCA_964556455.1 uncultured Planctomycetia bacterium
ATAGGAAATACCAGCGGCACATGCGTCGTTACTGCATAAAGTATCAATACCGCGAGCGCTATAAGCGCTGTTTTCTTCATGCCCGCCGCTTTCTCTTCATTCTTTAAGGAGCTTGTTTATCTTCGATATTGTCTTCGCGTCTTCCGTGTAGCTGTATGCCGTTGTTGAGGGCGAATCGTGCGCTATCAGGAGACCCAGCTGAGAGAGTTTCTTCAAGGAAGCCCTTACCTTACCTATTTCCTGGTTTGTCCAGGTGGCGACGCCGCGGGGTGTGTCCACCGAATTCGGGTTTTCGTTAAAGAATTTCAGAATACTGCGGTAAGCCTGGTTCTTTAACACCCTCTTTAGCTCCATCTCCTATCTCCTCAAGATATCTTTTATATGGCGCCTCTCCATGACCTTAAGGAAGGCGTCAACTACTTTCGGATCAAACTGAGTACCGCCGTTATTCTTTATCTCGTTAACGGCTTTTGTCATGGATCGTTTTGCCTGGTAGTTCTTTCTCATCATGGCCTCAAAGGCGCTCACCACGGAAATTATCCTTGCCCCTATCGGTATCTTGGTGCCTTTCAACCTGTCGGGGTAGCCTTTCCCGTCGTATCTTTCGCGCTGGTGCATTATCATGGGGACGCAGGCGCGCAGTGCCTTCAGGGGTTTTATTATCATTGCCCCGCGCATAGGATGCTCTTTTATAAGCCTGTATTCTTTGTCTGATAATTTAGCCGCTTTAGTCAATGCCGAGGGCGGCAGTACAGCCTTGCCCACATCGTGAAGAAAATACGCGTGCTCCAGGAACCTTAGATCTTCCTTTGAGAACCTGAAGATCCTCCCTATCTCCAGCACCACCTTTACGTACGGGGCGCGCGGCGTAAGCTTACCTGGCGCGTGTGTGTCCAGCAGCGATGTCAGGGATTTGATGGCGCCTTCGGTCATCTTCTCTTGTTCCTTGTAGAGCATGGCGTTATTCATGGCTATTACCGCCTGCTCCGCAAGAGTGGCCATTATCTCTTTATCAAAGTCAGCGAAATGCGCTCCGTCGGCTTTATCATACAGGGTTATCACGCCTATGACATCCTGATCAATGAGCGGGACCGCCATGTAATCTTTACCCATTACTACCTTCGCCCGTTTAAATGCTTTGCCGGGCGCGTACATCCCCACCTTTACCTTCTTGAGCTTGACCTTCTTTTTCCTCAGGTCTATGGTGGCTTTCGGCAGAAGTACCCTCTTCGCCTTGTCCGCGAGCTTTATGGAGCACCTATTTGCCCTGACGATCTGCAGGGAAAGCCTCGCCAGCCTCTTCAAAAGCTCGTCGAGGTCCAGGGTTGAGGTCAGGAGCCTGTGAACCGTGTGTACCGTGGAGAGCGCGATAGCCCTGGGCCTTATCGTATCGTACAACTTTACGAGCTGGAGCTCTTTCTGTATCTCCCTTACAAGCGTATCTATGAAATTCACGAACATCTCTATGAACGCATCGGGGATATCCTTCTGGGCGTGGCACATGGCTATATAGCCGTAGATCTTTCTTCCCTGGACTATCGGGTAGCAGAACCCGGAGAGGCCGAACGCGCACTTGAAGTGCTCTGCCTTCTTTGATTTCTTTGCCTTGGCAAAAATGTTGCACAACTCACCCAGGCAGCGCGTCTTTAGATCGTCGCTCTGTGAAGAGATGCTGCAATGGAGCTCCATGCGTTTCAGTTGAGCCGCCAGACCCTTATCGGCCTTCTGAAACATCCACCATACGGGCTTCTCGAAATAACGCCCCAGTATGCCTTTCTCCTCTTTCAGGGCAAGGCTCTCTTCCAGCCGCTTAAAAAGATCATCCTCGTATCTCTTCTGTTCACGCTCACTCATAGCAGATTATTATATACTAATATAGGCTTCAAGTCAAGATGTTCGCGCGTGCCTTGTTGTCTTGCTAGTCCTCAGACTCTCTCGTATGGCTCGAAGAACTTCTTGTACTCGTCCAGGGCGTAGCGGTCTGTCATGCCCGCTATATAGTCGCATATCACCCTGTGCTTCTCTTCGCCTTTGAGGCGGGACTTTGTGCTGGGAGGGAGCTGTTGGGGCCTGTTAAGGTAGGTGTTGAAGAGGCCGCGTATGAACCTGTCGGCCTTATCGTGCATTCTTATGACCCTGTAGTGGTTATATAGATTGGCCATAAGAAAATCTTTCAGGGGTTTTCTTCTTTTGTTCATGTCGTTGGAAAAGGAGACTACCTTGCCGGGGAACTTTCTTGCATCGGCGGCAGTCTTTATTCCGTGTTTTGTTATAGATTTGCCGGTCTCGGTCAGGAGGTCTATCACCTGCTGGTTTATGAGCTCCCTTACGGTCTGGAATACCGCGATCTCTTCGGTAGATTTTGGGTTTAAGGCCTTTATCTTATTAAGGGCGTCTTTCCACAGCCCGACGGACTTCAGCGCGGAGAGTTTGATGAGCCCGCTTGCCACTCCGTCCTCAAGGTCATGGTTGTCGTAAGCTATCTCATCGGCTATATCTACAACCTGCGCCTCAAGGAGCGGTGTTTCCTTAGATTCCGATGCCTCAGCGATCCTGACGCCGTCAAAAGTGCTCGTATGTTTTATTATACCCTCCCTGACCTCGTATGTCAGATTGAGGCCTGGGAAGTCCGGGTATCTCTTTTCAAGGAGCGTTACCACTCTGAGGCCGTGTGCGTTGTGGTCAAAGCCGCCGTGATCTTTCATTATCTCGCGAAGCGCGTCCTCACCGGAATGGCCGAAAGGGGTGTGCCCCAGGTCATGGGCCAGCGCTATGGCCTCTACAAGGTCTTCATTCAGGCCAAGCGAGCGCGCTATAGTCCTTGCTATCTGTGAGACTTCCAGGGTGTGTGTGAGCCTTGTCCGGTAATGGTCCCCTTCATAGTTCACGAAGACCTGGGTTTTATATACCAGTCTCCTGAATGCGCGGGAGTAGATGATCCTGTCCTTGTCCCTCTGATATCTCGACCGGTAAGGGTGCTCGGTCTCGCTGTACACACGTCCCCCGCTATGCTCGGATCTCATGGCGTAAGGCGCTAGCAGCGTGTCTTCCCTGGATTCTATCTCTTCTCTTCTGAGCATCGTTACCCTTTTACCAGGTTATAAAGAAAGAAATTTCCGACGATAAATATGATCACCAGCGCTATCGTGCCGATACCGAACCGCGCAAATGATTTTTTCGGCTTATAGAATATCCCGCCGAATATAGCTATTGTGAGCAATATAGCGATTACGGAAGAGTATATGTGTGCCTGGGAGACATCACTCAGTATATAGCCTGTTTTGTGCAGGATATCGGCAATAGGTATTATGAGTATATTGAAGAGATTGCTTCCCAGTATATTTCCCACAGCCATATTCGGTGAGCCTATGGACAAGGCGGATAATGACACAACGATCTCGGGAAGCGAGGTGGTAAATGCTATTGCGATGGTCCCGAAGTACATCTCGCTCCAGCCATGGAGCTCTACGATGCCCTTCCCTATAGAGGCGAGCCAGAAACCGCAGGCTATGATTACCGCACCCATGGTCATTAATATGAGATATTCCCGTACTGGATGGCGGGTTTTTTCTTTTTCCTCGACATGTTCACTGCGGGTGATATTGTTGATAAAGAAAAGACTCACGGAATAGACCCCTAGGATCAGATAGCTGTCCAGGCCTACATTGAAGAACCCTTTTGCATTGATCCCGAAGGCCTTTACCGACAATGAAACCAGGACGATCGAAAGGAGCGCCAGAGAGAAGGCGCATGTGGACAGGTGATAATTCTTGACCGAAGACAAGAGAGACCTCTTGCCGAATTTGTAGTCAAGGGCCGTTAATATCATGATGTTAAAAATTACAGAGCCTATCAGGTTGCCTATGCCGAGGTTCGGGGCCTTTACCTTCACTACGGACGCTATCGATGTCCAGGCCTCGGGAAACGAGGTTATGGCGGCGAGCACGAAGATGCCCATCAGCCCTTCAGAGAGCCTGCCGGCCTTTACGATACGCTCCGCTGTCTCAGAAAGCCTGTAACCTGAAATTATTATAAGTAGCGCACAAGCGGCGAATTGGGCCCAAAGAAGCATGCTAGACCTTCTCTTTTTCTATTCTTTCCTGTGCCTTTTTAAAGTAGGACTGCGCGAACCTGGTGTCCCAGGTCCTGTTCTCGAAGGACCTCGAGCTTATCAGCTTGAGGAAGTTATTGAACTCTTCATGGTAAGAGCCGTAAATGTGGAAGCTGTCTGTTATGTCGGTGTATCTGCCCGCTAAGACCTCTTTTCCCAGTTTTTCAGAAAGTTCATTCGCCATGTGTCGCTGCAGGTCGGTAAGGGCGAATATGTTCATGAAGCTTGCTTTATACGCGTCTCGTGACCGCCAGTGAGTATTCATGTTGAGATACATCTTTTCGCCCTCAGTCATCACCCTGCACCATATCCTCTGCAGGCATGGTGGGTCGTCCGTAAAAGGATCGAGCTTCGGGTTCCAGGTGATCGCCTGTCCCCGACGGGAATAAGGGACCTGCGAGAGCTTAGATATGATATAGTTCATCTGGTCCACTATCTTGTCCTCTATTTCATATTCGAAGAGCCTCTTGTGGTAGGTGTAGGTCCACTTCCCCTCTTCCGGGCTTATCCAATGGTCGTGTATCCCGAAGACCACTTCCTGGCGGTAAACCTCGAGGTCCTCCAGGCCTCCGGGGAAGGCCCTGTGTATCCTGGGTTCGTCCATGGGATTCTCAACGACCATTATCATCGTGCAGTCTTTGCTCGGCGGATGGTCTTCTTTGTCATACTCTGTTTTTATATCTATCCCCTTGTTCCAGACCTCAAGTACCGCTTTTTCCCAGGCTTCAGGTATGGTCCTGCCACTAACGAGTAAAGTAGGTATATTGCCGCTCATAATTTTACGATCCGTCCTTTTATGGAGCTGTTTATCTCAAGTATCCCATAGGAGTTCTCTTTCGCGAAGACTTTATCGGTCACGCTGCCCGGGTTAAAGAAGAGCACCCCATTCTTGATCTCGTTCTGCGAAGAGTGCGTATGGCCGAAAACGATCACATCTACTTTGCCGAACTCTTTTTTTAACCTGTCCATTATACCGAAAGGCGGGCCGGATCCATGAGTAAGCCCTATCTTGAACTTGCCCGCGTTTATGATCTCTTTTTGAGGCAGTTTTTTTCTTACGGAGTGATCATCCATATTGCCGTATACAGCCCGCGTCTCTGCTATTCTTTCGAGGTCTTCCAGCACGCTCAATTCCGTCAGGTCTCCGGCGTGCAGTATCATATCCGCGTCTTTAAGGGCGTTGTAGAGCTTTTGGGGCAGCTTGTCAGCGGCCCTTGGTATATGTGTATCTGATATAACGGCTATTTTCATAACTACGCCTTTTTCCTGGTTCTGTGCCGTATACCGACTATCTTCTCTTTACCGTAAAGCGCCTTCAGGCGGTTCAGGTCATCCAGGCCCCATATCCATATCTTCTCCTCTTTTGCCAGAAGCCGTGCGTTCATCTCCGTCCCGGCAAGTGTAATAAGTATCTTATTATGGGGCTTTACGGCCAGCGATCTGCATTTTTCGGTGAACTCTATTATATCTATATCCTTTACCTCGTCAGTGCACACGTACACGACCCAGTCTTTTTTCTTTGCCTTCATCGAGATATAGACCTCGCTGCCTCCGAATGGCTTTATGTCTATGGAGGAAAAGTGAGGAAGCCTGTACTCCTTGTCATGGATGCAGGCGGTCTCATTATTGAAGAGGCCTAGCAGATCGGCGGTCCTTTGTGTTATGTCTTTGGATTCTTCCGCTATAAAAGAGTCTATGAGGCGGCCCACCTGGTCTTTGAAGGCCTCTATCCTGTCCGGCAGGTAGCTTATGATGGCGGACCTTCTTTGTTTGTATACGAACTTGAGCCAGAACCCGAACATCTTGTCGACGAATTTATAGAAACTGCCATTCTTGTAAAGGATGTTCATATCGACCAGCTCAGTGAGACATTTGGTCACATCGCCCGTTCTCTTTCTGACCGCGCGCGAGATATCCTGCATGCGGTATGAGCCGCCAGCCACTGCCAATAGAACCGGTATATATGTTTCTGTGGAACCCTTCTTCTGTCTTACACCTTCCAGTATGCTGGCCAGGTACATTGACGCGCTCCCCTTGGAGTTGAATATGGAATTTTTAAGGGCGCACACCAGCACATCCCTGGTCACCCTCTTAAATGTAAGGTCTGTTACGATATCTTTCAGGGACTGGCTTATGATATCGAGATAAAAAGGATTGCCGTCCGTGAACGATATTATGAAGTCCCTGTATTCTTTCGGGACCCTCAGGTATTTAAAACGGGCATCGAGGAACGACGAGGCGTTCTTTGACGCGAAACCTTCGACGTTGACTATCTCGAAATTCCCGAAAAGAAGCGACAGCTTCTCATTTAGTATCCTCTTTACGGTACTCACCTGTGAGCTGGTCACTATATACATGGTGTCTTTCTGTATCATGATCTTCTTGCCGAAGTTCTTAAAAGGATGCTTAACCTTTAATGACCCCAGATTATGGAACTCATCCAGTATGATCACACACGATATGCCGGTCTCTTCTTTTATGAGGCTTGTTAAGTCGAAGAGCTCGGAATAGGCCTCGTTAAGGTCGCGCTTCTTTACCAGCTCCAGTATCCGCGAAATGCACCTGGCTGCCCGTGGCATGTAGTTGCGTGAACCTTCTATCAGGAGCTCGAGGTCTTCTGTAGGCTGGTGCCCTTTTATCTTCAGGAAATTGAAAAGCAGCGACCCTATGAACCTCTCCGTGAAGTACGAGAACGGCTCGTCGGTGATCTCCACATATATGGGCAGTATCTCTCTATCCCGGAACGTGTAGAGGAAATTATGAAGTATAGAGGTCTTACCCGAAAGATTCTGGCCGGTAAGGGCAACATTCTGCCTGTAGCCCTCTTTTAAGGCACTCACCCTCTTTTTTATAAGATCTAATGCCTCGGTCCTTCCGAAAAAGTCCTGGCCTATTACGGGTTCATTCAGCGTCATGGTAAAAAGTAGAACGGGTTCTGCGGCTCATGTTTTTTCCTTATTTCAAAATGGAGGCGCGGTGATGCCGCACGCCCGCTCTGCCCGGCCTTCGCAATGACCGTGCCCTTCTCCACCTTCTGGTCCAGCTTTACCAGTATCTGGGAATTGTACGCGTAAACGGTAGAATAACTGTCGTCATGGTCTATTATGATGGTCTTGCCGAAACCCTTCATATTCTCGTCCACAAAAGAGATCTTACCGCCGCGCGAAGCTGCCACAGCCTCCCCGTGCTTTGTCTTTATATCTATGCCCTTGTTCTTTACGCCGTCCTTAAGTGAGCCGTAAAAAGAGAGTATCTTGCCTTTAAGCGGCCAGTTGAACGTGGACTGCGGTGCCACTTCGACCTTTATGGGTTTTTTGCGCTCGGGGATAAAAAGGAGCTGTCCGACGTAGATCTTCTGTTTGTTCGGCAGCCTGTTTATCCCGGCGATGGTATCAAGGTTCACGCCGTATTTCTTTGATATGGCCCATAGCGTTTCACCCTTGTATACCTTATGGTATACGCCGGCCTTCTGCTGCGGAAGGGGTATTGAAACGAAAGGCGCCCTCGACCCGCAGCCTGAAACGAATACGATCAGCATCGATAATATTAAATATTTCATATGTCACCTCAAATGGAGCGGGTGATGAGAATCGAACTCACGTATCTAGCTTGGGAAGCTAGTGTTCTGCCATTGAACTACACCCGCTAAAACTTCATCAACTTCTGAAATTCCTTATATCTTTTCTCAATGAGCTTCTTGTTCAGTTTAAGGATGCTCTTAAGGCTGAAATTCTCGACGTTGTATGATGCCATCACGCTCCCGTAGATGATGCCTTTTTTTACCTTTTCGTCGTCGATCTTTTTGAATCTGCTTAAGTATCCCATGAGGCCGCCTGCAAATGAATCGCCCGCGCCGGTTGGATCTTTTATCGTCTCAAGCGGAAGGCCGGGAGAGGAAAATACGGTTTTCTTTGAGACAAATAACGCGCCGTGTTCCCCCTTTTTTATTACTACCATCCTGGGCCCCAGTGAGAGTATGTATTTGGCTGCCTTGAAGAGGTTTACTTTGTTTGCAAGCTGTCTTGCTTCCGCGTCGTTCAACAGGAATAGATCGATATCTTTCAGGAGTTTTTTTAATGAATCTGACTTGTTTTGTATCCACAGGTTCATGGTATCTGAAGCGATGAATTGAGGTGAATTCACCTGTCGGAGTATGTCCTTCTGGAGATCAGGGTCGATATTGGCCAGGAATATGTGCGAAGTGTCTTTATACGCCTTTGGGATATCCGGGCGGAATGTGCCCAGGACGTTAAGATGCGTGGCTATGGTCTGGGCCGCGTTCATGTCGTATTCGTATTTTCCTTCCCAGCGGAAGGTTTCGCCCTGCTCTATCTGGAGGCCCCTGGTGTCTACGCCGTGCTTCTCGAGCAGGTTTACATATTTTTTCGGGAAATCCCTGCCCACGGCTGCGACGAGCCTGACCTTTGTAAAATAACTCGCGGATATGGAAAAATAAGTAGCGGACCCGCCCAAAAGATCATCATGTTTACCGAAAGGCGTCTGGACGGAATCGAATGCTACAGAACCTACAACAAGTATGCTCATTTGCTGAGGCTCTCCTCACCCCTTTTTATCGGGCAGAATTCATTACACATGGAGCAGACATCGGTAGTGTTCGGTTTTGACTTCTGCCTGTATTCCCTGGGCTTATCCTGGTCCATGGCCAGAAGGAACTGCTTCTCCCAATCCCTGAATTTCCTGGCCCTGGAAAGGGAACTGTCCCACTCCATGGAGCCTTTTATGCCCTTGGCAATATCCGCGGCATGCGCGGCTATGCGCGACGCGATGACCCCTTCTTTTATATCCTTCTTGTCCGGCAGCCTGAGGTGCTCTGATGGCGTTACATAGCACAGGAAATCAGCGCCTGCGCTTGCCGCAACAGCACCGCCTATGGCCGCCACTATGTGGTCATAGCCCGGCGCCACATCAATTACGAGCGGTCCCAGGACATAAAACGGCGCGCCCTGGCAGATCGATTTTTCCAGAGATACGTTGTATTCGATCTCATTTATCGGCACGTGGCCCGGGCCTTCTATCATCACTTGGACGCCGTATTCTCTTGCCCGCCTAGTAAGGCGCCCCAGGACAATGAGCTCCTGCACCTGTGCTTCGTCACCCGCGTCCCTGATAGCCCCCGGCCTCATGCCGTCACCGAGGCTCAGAGTGACGTCATATTCTTTTGCTATCTCCATTACTCTGTCGAAATGTTCGTAGAAAGGGTTTTCTCTGTCATTATTGATTATCCAGTCCACCAGGAAAGAGCCGCCCCTGCTCACTACATCCAGAATGCGCTCCCTCTTTTTAAGAAACGCCACTATCTCTTTTGTGACGCCGGCGTGTATAGTGAAAAAGTCGACACCCATCTTTGCCTGCTTGAGGAGGACCGGCTCTATATCCTCCCAGCGCATATCGCTGATACGACCGGCCTTCAGTACACTTGTCGCGATCTCGTATATCGGGACCGTGCCTACCGGGACGGTCGATCGTTCAAGGACCTGTTTCAGCATCGGCTCTATGCCGCTGCCTACGGTAAGGTCCATTATCGTATCGGAGCCTGAGTCTATTGCGACCCTCATCTTCTCCATCTCATCATCCATATCGGGCGGGCTTTCAGATGCGCCGATGTTGGCGTTAACCTTGGTCCTGAGACCTTTCCCTATGCCGCAGATGTGCCCTAGGCTATGATTGATGTTTTTAGGGATGACCACGGTCCCGTCAGCCAGTCTCTCTCTTATGGTTTCAGGCGACAGCCCTTCGGTCTCTGCTACCAGGGCTATTTCAGGGGTTATCTCGCCTTTTTTTGCCCGCTCAAGTTGTGTCATACTGTTACCGCCGTCAATGCCGTTATCATATCATCACTCTTAAGCACCGCACTGGCGACCGCGATGCGCTTGCCGCCTCTGGCGCTTATCTCTTCAACGTTGGTAGCGTTTATCCCGCCGATAAAAAATGCGGGTATGTCGATCTCCTCTGCGACCCGGCGTACTATATCGAGCCCTATTGCCTCTAATCCGGGTTTTGTTGATGTCCTGAAAACAGGGCCCACGCCTATGTAGTCCGCGCCTTCTGCCTGAGCTGTCACGGCCTGGTCTATATCATGTGTTGAAATGCCTATGATCCTATCATCACCCAGGATAGTCCTGGCGTGGCTTATCGGGAGGTCCTCCTGGCCGATATGGACCCCGTCCGCGCCCGAGGCCAGGGCGATATCAGCCCTGTCATTTACGATAAATACGCAGTTGTTATCCTTGGTCAGCCGCGCTAACGCCTTTGCCTTGTCCAGAAGGTCCCGGTCATTTGATCTCTTGTCCCTGAGCTGTATGAATGATACACCGCTGTCTATGGCGGTTTCTGCGACAGATAGTATCTTGCCATACTCTATCATGGCTGTGTCCAGGATAAGCAGCAGCCTAGATTCTCTCAACAAGCGTTTTTTCGACATCGTATATTTTGAACCTTATATTTTTAAAGCGTTCAGCCGTTCCGGGATCTTCAAGCTTTGAGAACTCTTCCAGGACTCTTACAGATTCTTTTGCCCTCTGCATATTCGCGCTCAGTATATCGAGCGTATCGGCCCTTTTCAGTTCCTTTTCGAGGCTCTTTTTGCCCACGTCACTCCCGGTGTCCCTGGAGAGGACAAGTGAAGGGTACTTTATCTTTACAGAGTCGGTTATTACCAAGAAGGCTTCATGGCGTATCTGTTTCAGCTTAGCAGTAGAGGGGCCGTCATCCAGGACGAACCTAGTGATGTCTTCACATACTCTCAGGGCCTCGCGGAGCCTGTTCAGGTTTGCGTCAAGCGTGCGGAATATCGCGACCTTGTTCATGGGAGGGCCTTTATTTTCCTGATCATAGCCGTGGTTGAGCGCCCTTTATACAATGGGATTGTCGCTACCCTGCCGCCGAGCTTTTTAACGGTATCACTGCCTACTATGGTCTTATTTTTCCAGTCAGAACCTTTTATAAGTACGTCCGGTTTTAATTCTCTTATGATATTATCCGGCGTATCTTCGCTGAACGAAGTTACGAAATCCACGGATTCGAGTGAGGCCAGGAGGAGCATTCTTTCTTTGAGCTTTGTTATGGGCCTGCCCTTGCCTTTTATGCGTCTCAGAGAATGGTCTGCATTTACGGCTACGACCAGGATATCACCCTTCTCTTTTGCTTTCTTGAGATAAGAAGCGTGCCCAATGTGGAGTATATCGAAACAGCCGTTGGTAAAGACTATCCTCTTGCCCCGCCTCTTTAGAGAAGAGAGGATTCTTTTAAGATTTTTTCTGTTCTTTATCTTATTATACATTGTCAGCCGTGCAGTTCAGCCTCTACAAGTTCACAGATAATATGGATGGCTGTGATGTGCGACTCCTGGATGCGCGGGGTGTCCTTCGAGGGCACCTTAAGGGCAATATCGGCTAGCTTCGCGATCTTGCCGCCGTCGGTTCCGGTCATGGTTATGGCTCTAAGGCCCAGTTTCTTCGCTGTCTTTAAAGCGTTTAGGACATTCGCTGAGTTGCCGCTCGTGGATATGGCTATTATAACATCCCCTTTTGTCGCCAGTGCCTCGAGCTGCCTGGCAAATGACGCCTCGTATCCGTAATCATTGCTCAATGCCGTTAAAGAAGAAGTGTTTGTTGTAAGCGCAATAGCAGGTATGGCCGGGCGCTCCAGCTTGAACCTGCCTATCAGCTCAGAGGCCATATGCTGGCTGTCGGCTGCGCTGCCGCCGTTGCCGAATATCAGCACCTTGTTCCCGCCCTTTATCGTATCTCTTATCATCTTTGCGGCGCGGACGATAGGTTCTACGCCGGATCTCAGCAGATCTTCCTTGACCCTGATAGATTCTTTGATAGCTTTACTGGCCCTGTCTTTCATTGCTCCTCCTATCCAAAGAATATCTCGGCTATACTGAAGAACTCCCTATCTACGGTCTTGATTTCTCCCACCGCTTTTTCCAGAGGCACTTCCACTATTTCATTACCCTGCAGGCTTGCCATCATACCGAACTTGCCTGCGAGTATCATCTCGACCGCCTTGACGCCGAAACGCGTCCCCAACACCCTGTCGAAGGCCGTAGGCGTCCCGCCGCGCTGGATATGCCCGAGCACGGTCACGCGCGTCTCAAAGCCGGTCAGCTCTTCGATCTTGTCTCCGAGCATCTGGCCTATCCCGCCGAGCCTTACGTGCCCGAATGCGTCCAACTTCTCTTCTTGGAGCACCATGTCGCCTTTTTTGAATTTTGCACCTTCAGCCACTACCACAATGCTGAACCCCTTGCCCCTTTGCCGTCTCTTCTTTAAGAGCTCGCACACTTCTTTTATGTCTATGGGTATCTCAGGGATGAGTATGACATCTGCCCCGCCTGCCATGCCTGCGTGCAGCGCTATCCATCCCGCGTGCCTTCCCATAAGCTCTACCACCATTATCCTGTGGTGGCTTTCAGCGGTTGTGTGCAGGCGGTCGATCGCCTCGGTGGCGATATTGACGGCTGTATCGAAGCCGAAGGTATAGTCGGTGCAGGAGAGGTCGTTATCTATTGTCTTCGGTACCCCTACGACCTTCTGGCCGTCCTTGACCAGCTTTGATGCGACACCCAGCGTATCCTCGCCGCCGGAAGCGATCAGCGCGTCCAGTTTGAGTGCCTTAATATTGGCCTTGACCTTTTCGACGTTGCCTTCTTTTTTGTATGGGTTCGTGCGGCTGGTCCCGAGTATCGTGCCGCCTTTGGGCAGTATGCCGGATACGGAGTTGAGATCGAGCGTTGCAGCATCTTTCTCGATCAGCCCCTTCCAGCCGTTCCTTATGCCTATGGTCTCCACCCCTTCTTTATGGGCCTTCCTGACCACGGCCCTTATTACCGAATTCAATCCTGGGCAATCGCCGCCGCCCGTTAATATGCCTATTCTCTTCATCATTTCCCTCCGTTATTCCTCTGAATACTCTATTCCCTGGTATTGCGCTACCTGTTCCTGAGATTGCGCTTTTCCCTTCTTTTTTGCGGACTTCTTTTTCGATTCGTCCTTGTGGGCGAGCTTATTTATATGCACCCTTACTATTATCGCTTCTTCTATCCCCAGCATATCCTGAACGCGGTTCTTCACTATGGATTGGATCTTTTCTGTTATGTTGGGAATGGATATTTCAGAATAGAGTGTGACCTTGGCGTCAACGACGATGCCTTTTTTCGTGGCTATCACTTTAGGTTTCAGCTCCTTTATTTCCGGAACCTGCCGAGACATCCTCTTCATGAAATCCTCGATCGCTGAGAGAGATACCGTTACCTGCCCGTCCGGGTTGTCGAAAGCGATAGTCTTTTCGCGCTCCATCTTGCTGATGGCTATCTGGATGATGAGGAGGCTTATGGCTATCAGCAGAAGGCCGGTAAATCCGGTCACGAGCCTTAAATTCGGCTTTACGTATACTAGATTTATCGCGTTTGTCAGTTGTTCTTTGGGTATAAGATTAAACGCTACGAGTATAAGACAGGCGCCCAGTAATACCAGTATGAGAGTGTAAAAGAATCTCGTTATTCCGCTTATTATCTTCATAAGACCTCCCTGTGAGCCGTGCTTCTTTATTTCTTTTCTTTAAACAGTTCTTCTACGAAATCTGTTGATATGTGCCCTCTCAGGAACGCCGGGTTGCTGAAGACGTTCTTGTGAAAGGGTATAGTTGTCTTTATGGGCTCTATCATATATTCATCGAGTGCCCGCTGCATTCTTTTTATGGCCTCCATGCGGTTTGACCCGTAGGCGATAAGCTTGCCTATCATGGAGTCGTAGTACGGCGATATTTCATAACCGGGATAGATATGACTGTCGAGCCTTATGCCGATACCGCCCGGAGGGCAATAGAAATTGATCTTGCCGGGCGAGGGCATGAAATCATTGTCCGGATCTTCGGCGTTGATCCGTGCTTCTATGGCGGATCCCGTCTGCTTTATATTATCCTGTTTAAGGCCGAGCTTCTTTCCGCTGGCTAGCCTTATCTGTTCCTTTATGAGGTCTATGCCTGTTACCATTTCGGTAACAGGGTGCTCTACCTGTATCCTTGTATTCATCTCCATAAAGTAAAAATTGTCGTTCTCATCAAGCAAAAACTCAATGGTGCCTGCGTTATTGTAATTCACGGCCTTGGCGCCCTTTACCGCGACCTCGCCCATCTTCCTGCGGAGTTTCTTGCCGACAGCGGGCGACGGAGACTCTTCAATCAGTTTCTGGTGGCGCCTCTGGATTGTGCAGTCCCTCTCGCCCAGGTGGACTATCTGCCCGTAGTTGTCGCCCAGTATCTGGAATTCTATGTGGCGCGGTTTTTCTATATACTTTTCTATGTATACATTGGGATTCCCGAACGCGCTGTCCGCCTCGCGCTGTGCTGTGAGAAAAGCGCCTATGAGCCTTACGTCATTGTGACATATGCGCATGCCCCTCCCGCCGCCGCCGGCGGCCGCTTTTATGATGACGGGATACTTCATCTTTTTTGCCACCTTCAGCGCTTCGTCCTTTGCCTTTATAACGCTCTGGCTGCCCGGTATGACCGGCAGGCCGGCCTTTCTCATGGTCTCCTTGGCTATCATCTTGTCGCCCATGAGCCGTATGATCTCGGGAGAAGGACCTATGAACTTTATCTTGCACGATTCGCAGATCTCCGCGAAGTGGGCGTCTTCGGCCAGAAATCCGTAACCCGGGTGGATGGCCTCGACATCCGTTATCTCGGCTGCGCTTATGATGGCGGGGATGTTAAGGTAGCTGTTGGCGGACGGGGCGCTGCCTATGCATATCGCCTCGTCAGCCAGGCGGACATGCAGTGAGTTCCTGTCAGGCTGGGAATATGTGGCGACGGTCCGTATGCCCATCTCTTTGCAGGCGCGTATTATTCTAAGGGCTATCTCGCCCCTGTTCGCTATAAGTATCTTTGTGAACATATGATTAAGCCGGCTCTATCAGCAGAAGCACCTGGCCGAATTCAACAGGGTTGCCGTTCTCGACAAGGACATCTACTACCTTTCCTTTTACGTCCGATTTTATCTCGTTCATGAGCTTCATGGCCTCGATTATGCAGATGACCTGCCCTTTTTCTATTGTCTGGCCGATATCGATGAACGGCGGGGCTTCCGGTGAAGGCGACCTGTAGAAAGTGCCGACCATGGGGGCTTTTACCTCTATGGTGTTCTTTGCCTTGACCTCCGCGGCCTGCGGGTTCTGGACAGGCAGCGGCTGAGATAGGATGATCTTTTCCTCGCCGTTCTGGACTATGCCGCCGGCCGTCTTTTTAAGCCTTATCTTTGAGCCGTCCTTTTCAACCTCGAGTTCGTTGAGGTTATTCTTGTTCATGAGATCTATCATCTCTCTTATTTCTTTGATATTCATGTTATAAGCCCTTTCGTTGTTACGCGCGCCCCGAATACCTTCCCGTGCGCGTGTCCACTATGATTTTATCTCCTGAATTCACGAAGAGCGGCACCAGTACTTTGAGGCCGGTCTCCACTATAGCGGGTTTATTGCCGCTTCTCGCCGTGTCTCCCCGAATGCCCTGCTCTGTGCTTGTGACCTTGACGGTTATGGAAGACGGGAATATAACTGATATGATCTGCTCGTCATGTACATACGCGGATATGTCGAGATTTTCCTTCAGATATTTTATGTTATCGCCTAGAATGTCCTTGTCCACGGAGAACTGATCGTATGTCTCGTTGTTCATGAAGTAATAATGGCCGTCAGCCTGGTAAAGATACTGGAGATGTATCTGGTCTATATAGGCCTCTTCTATTCTCTCAACTTCCCTGAATGTCCTGTCTATAACAGTGCCGAGCCTGAGGTTCTTCAGTTTAGTCCTTACGAAGGCCCCGCCCTTGCCGGGCTTTATGTGCTGGAACTGCACGACACTGAAGAGATCGTTATTGAGTTTTATGACCAGGCCGTTCTTTAATTCATTTGGGGATATCATTCGTCAATACCTCACAGCCGTTCTTTGTCACCAGCACCATGTCTTCCACCCTTAAACCGCCCCAGCCTGGGATGTATATGCCGGGTTCCACGGTGAAGACCATCCCCGGGAGCAGGACCCTTTTGCTGGTGCTGGAAATATTGGGGCCTTCATGGATCTCAAGTCCTATGCCGTGGCCCAGGCCGTGCAGGAAGTTACTGCCGTAGCCCTTACTTGCAATGTACTGCCGCGCGGCCCGGTCGATCGCAGAGATCTTTATGCCGGGTGCTATGATGTCTATGGCCTTTTGCTGGGCCGCCTTTAATATATTATAAATATGTTTAAATTTAGTGGATATTGTACCCAAAAAGAGCATACGTGTCAAGTCGGAATTGTACCATTTGTATACTGCACCCGTATCGACAACTACGGCGCTATTCTTTCCGAAGGCCTTCTCTGTCGGCTCGGCGTGAGGATGTGACGAATAAGGATTTTGGGCCACTATGGTCCGGAAGGCGGGGCTCAGGGCCCCGTTGAGCCTCATTTTATTATCGATAGCGGCAGCTAGATCGCTGCCGGTCATGGCCGGCTTAATGGTCTTTTTTGCGTGGAGACAGGCCTTTTGTGTTATTGAAACAGCCTTCTTTATGAGGCTTATTTCGCCGTCGTCTTTTACGGCCCTTAAGCTCTCTATCAGCCATCTTGTCGGCAGAAGAGTGGTCTTCTTAAGATTTGTCTTCAGGCCGAAGTAGGATGTGTAGCATGTATGGTCCGATTCGAACCCAAGGCTCTTGACCTTCTCTTTTTTCAAGGCCTCTTTCAAAGCATTATACAATGATCTGTCTGTTATCTTCAGATCGAACTCTCGGGCCTTCTTCTCCGCGGCCTCTTTGAACCTGGCGTCCGTTACAAGGACGTTGCGCCTGTGTGTGATAATGAGGCGCGCTGAGTCCTGAGCATTATAGCCCGACAGGTACCTGATATTCTCGTCTTTTTTTACAAGAAGCCCGTCGAGCCCTTTCTTTCTCAGGGTTGTTCTTAATGACTCGACCCTTCTTTTGAGCATCTCTGTCATATTATTTTTTGGCCAGTGAAATAGCCGCCTTCATACCGAGCTCATAACTTGTAAGCCCGAATCCTGATACCTGCCCTTTTGCCACGGGCGCTATGAGTGAAGTGCGCCTGAACTCCTCTCTCGCGTATATGTTCGAAAGATGGACCTCGACAGTAGGTATGCTTGTCGCTGAGATGGCATCCCGGATAGCTACGCTGGTGTGTGTGTAAGCCGCAGGATTTATAAGCAGTGCGGCGACCTTGCCCTTGGACTTGCCGATGAGTTCCACTATCTGGCCCTCGTGATCAGACTGGACTATCTCAAGTCCGAATCCCGACTCTTTTGCCGTCCTTTCCAGGATAGCGTTTATCTCGTCGATAGTTATCTTGCCGTATACGTCAACCTCACGGTCTCCCAAAAGGTTGAGATTCGGCCCGTGTATGACCAGTATCTTAGGCATTCAGCACCTCCTGATTCATTTTTCCGCCTTGAAGTAAATAGATTATTCCACCCGTAATGCTGACCAAAAAGAGCATAAAAAGCCATAATAGCCCCAGTGCGAGCGCCTCTTTCCGGCCGACATAGGGGCCGAAGAGGTAATATATCGCCCACTCTCGCACCCCTAGGCCGTTTATTGACGGTAAGAGAGCTATTATAAATACGAGCGGCATGAACAAAAAGACCATTTTTATCGATATATAACTCCCGAGCGCCCGCGTCAGCAAATATACGACTACAAAAGCGATGGCCTGTGCTGTTATCGATACCGGCAGGGCCTGGGCGATGAGCCCCTTGTTAGATTTGAGGTCGTTTATGGTGTTGTATGACCTTTCTATTTTTTCTTTTATTCCCATCCTTTCCGCAAGGGGTGAAAAGAAACGGAACGCACGCGCAGCCTTTTTGTTGAAAAGGACCACCAGCATGATAGTCAATAGTAAGAGTATCCCCACGGTAAAGAATATGAGCGTTTTATTCTGTACATAGCTGTGGCTGAAAATAAGCGATACGCTGGCCATGAGAAAGAGTGTAAAGAACCCGATAAAACGGTCCATTACTATAGATATAAAGGAGTTTAGCTTGTCACCCGTATTCTTATACAGGTAGTACCCTTTTACCACGTCCCCTCCAACCGCCGTGGGAAGGAAGTTATTAAAGAAGAACCCCGTGAATGTCAGCTTAACCACCTCGAGAAATTTCAGGCGTATCTTCTTTGCCTTCAATACGGTCTTCAATCTATATGCCAGCGTAAATATGGTGGTAAAAAAAAGCGCTATAGCACCAGCAACAACCGGGAAATGAGCCCCTCTTATGGCACTTATGGTCTGGTCCAGGCTGTCCCTTCTTATGAATATCAAAAGGCCTATGAGGAAAAGGCTTATGACCGCTCTAAGTGCGGGGAAGAATTTCAGCCTCATAAAGGGAGGCTCTCTTTTGCGACGGGCCTTTCGAGCTTCTCGAGCTTATCGCTGAATTTTTCGAGATGCTTCAGGGCGTCATCATAGCTGGACCTAGAGTTGCCCAGGTGTTTCCCTACCTTTGTAAAATCATCGTTGAATTTATTGAGCTCGCCCCTGAGCCTGTTTATGTTCTGTATTATCTCTTTCGCTTCCTTCTCGACAGCCATGCCCTTGAGCCCGAGGAGTATTACGCTCAGATAGGCGTAGAAGCTGTTGGGCGATACGGGTATGACCCTTCTCGAAAGCGCATACTGGAATATGCCGCCGTCTTCGACGCCGAATTTTTCGTCTTTTATTATGGTCTCGTAGTAGACGTTCTCAGCCGGTATGTACATAAGGGCGAAATCAAATGTCCCTTCGTCCGGCTTTATGTATTTATCGGAGATCTTTCTTATATGGACCTTCAGGTCCCCTATGAATTCTCTGCGAAAGGCGCCCTTCTTCTTCTCTTCAGCCTCATCCATGAACCTCCTGAAGTTCTCAAGCGGAAACTTGGCATCGATAGGCACGAGCTCCTTGCCGAATTTTATCACGGCGTCTACCTTCTCTTTCGAGCTGAATTCGTGCTGAAAGGCATAGCGGTCTTTGGGCAGGATCTGTTTGAGGAGGTCACCGAGAAAGAATTCCCCTATACCCCCTCTCAGCTTCGGAGCTCTCAGCAGATCCTGAAGGCTCGAGATATCTTTACCGACCTCATATATCCTTTTGTGAGATTCTTCCAGCCTGCCAAGGTGCTGATGGACATCCGTCACGGCCTTTACGGCCGACTGGAGTTTGGAACCGAGATCTACGCTGGCGTTCTGCAGTGACTGTGAGTTGTCCCTCAGCCGTTCATTGACCTGCTGTGTTATCCAGTTGAGCTTTTCGCTGATATCCTTTTCGAGCCGGCTATGCCCCCGGTTGAGACGGTAGAGTATATAGAAACCCGCGGTTATAAGGGCTGTGAGAGTGAGTATAATGACTATCGTTAAAGCTGCCATAGGGTTATTTATTCTTTTCTATGTATTTCGTGCGCAGTTCGTACAGGATGTTGTCCAGCGCGTTCGCCTCTTCTGCCGAGAGGTTGCCTTTTGTCTTTTTCTTCAGGAGCTCCAGTGTGTCTATAACGTATCTCGCGTGCTCGAGGTTTATCTCTTTTTTCTTTGTAACGGGGTTTTGGATCTCGCCAAGGAATATCATGGCTTCCATTGCCATGCCGGATACTAAGGTACTGAAATTCGCCTCGAACGAATGCGCTGTGTCTCCGGAAGGTTCAGCACCTTTCTCCTTTGCTACAGCCTCTTTCCATTCATTGTCGATATTCTTATCCATGAGCTTCTATTGTTTCCTTTCTGCGCAGAAAGTTAAGCTTGAAACGCCTCTTTTTAAGCCCCAGCCTTTTCTGGATGAGAGGCAGGGCCTTTTCAGCGGCCTCCTGCCCTCTTGGTATTATCTCGCTAGCCTTGTCAAAAGCGGCCTGGTCGATATTGCCGAGGTCGGGCTCTATAAGTATGTCAGCGTTCTTTGACTGGAGGGTATTCAGCTCCTCCCCCATTATCTGGAAGGACTGCAGCATCATGCGCATAGCGTTCTTGATCTCAACATCCTTGGTTACACAGAATCCCACGTCGCAGGCAATTATAAAATCCGCCCCCAGGCTCCTGGCGATCGATACGGGGACACTGTTCTTTATGCCGCCGTCCACCAAGAGACGGTTGTCGTGCTTTATGGGATTGTAGAGGCCGGGCCATGAACTGCTCGCCAGCACCAGCTTTACCAGGGGGCCTGATGTGTATACAACTTCCTCGGCCTTTTCTATATCGGTCGTTACGACTGCCAGGGGGATCTTTGTGTCTATGAAGGTCTTTCCCTCCAGCATCTCATTTATGACATTGCGCATCTTTGCGCCCTCAATGAGCCCCATCGCAGGTATCGTAGGATCAAAGAGGTCTGTCCATGACAGGGTGGTCGCCCTCTTTTCCATTACCGTGCTCGGGAAGCCGAGCGAATACGCGGCCCCGACGACCGAACCCATACTCGTTCCGACGACCAGGTCTACCTTTATATCTTCGCGCTCGAAGACTTTTAGTATGCCTATGTGTGCGAGGCCCCTGGCGCCGCCGCCTCCCAGGACCAGAGCAATCTTTTTAGGTCTTGTATTGAACATATCCCCTCCGTACTTTACTTATGATATCAGTATCCCGGCGTATCCTACCACGCTTGAATAATCGCCGGATGTCTCCCCGCTTGTCCTGTAGTCCACCAGCTCTGCAGTTTTTGCGCCCAGCTCCTTAAGGCAGGAGATCATTATTACGGTCGGCGCAAAACCGCACATTGAAATATTCCACTTTTTGATCTCGTCCATCAACCTGGCTTCGTCCAGTTTTAGTATAGCGTCTATGGCTTTCTTGTCCTTAGCCTTGGCCGACTCATGGTCCTCGTAGTGTGTCATGTCGCTGGAGGCTATCAGCACGACCTCTTTTGCATATTCTCTTATCGAGGCGGCCAGTTCCGAGCCTATCTTCCTGTAGGTCTCGAGCTCGGCGTATGAGATCACTACAGGCACGAATTTAACGTCTTTTTTAATATACTGCAGAAAAGGCAGCTGCACCTCAATGGAGTGTTCATACCTGTGCGCCGAGGAGTCCTCCTTTATGAACCCGGAATTCTCCAGTATACATTCAGCAAGCTCTGAGTCTATCCTGACTGCCCCGCCGGGCATCTGCCACGAGCCTTCAGACATTATGGCAAAGGGCCCTCCGATGCCGGTATGGTTCGGCCCCAGGATAATGAAGCTCTCTTTGAACTTTATGCGCGAAAGGACCTTTCCTGCCACGGCACCGGAATACATGTATCCCGCATGCGGAGAAACAGCACCGAGACAGTTCATCTTTGACGCATTTCTATCTACAAGGCTCGAAAGTTCTTTTTCGAGCGAGCCCCTCACGCCGCTGTAGAATTGTCCCGCGACGGAGGGCTGCCTTAGCGTCATTTACCCTCCGGCTTCCCTTCTATGACAATGAGCGTGAACGCTCCCGGATCAAGATATTTCCGCGATACTCTTATGATATCATCGTTCGTTAAAAGACTTATGGTGCGGGCGAACTCCTTGTATCTGTTATGCCCCAGGCCGTATAACTCGTCAAGCGCCGCCTGGTATGCCAGGGCTGATTTTGTCTGGAGCGCTATGCTCTGGTTGCCGATAAGCTCTCCCTTTGCCGACTCGAGCTCTTCTGAGGACAGGCCCTTCTTGTTCAGCTGCCTCACCTGATTAATGAACTCCTCTTTTGACCGCTCGATATTTTCTGCGGTCGTGGCGACGTAAAGCACAAAGTACCCGGGATCCAGAGCAGGGACCGAAAATGAGCCGACAGAGTATGCTACGCCCAGGTCTTGCCGCAGCCTTGCTGACAAGCGGCCGGTTATCCCGGAAAGAGCGGTACTTATGATGTGTAGTACATGCCTGTCCCTGCCTTCCATCGTGGCGCCCTTAAAGCCCATGAGGAGCAGGCTCTGTTCCTTGTCCGCCTTCTTTTTCTTATTGCGGGATATACCCTGGCTTGGTTCAACGGCCTTTGTGAATTCAGGTTCTGATCCGGCCTTCATGCCTGAAAAATGGCTCTCGATCTTTTTCTTTATGTCCTGCGCATCAAGATCGCCGAACGCGGCGAGGACCATATTGTTCGGTATGAAATACTTACTGTGGAACTCTTCAAGGTCTTTCGCGGTTAGGCTGCTTACGGACCCGTTGATGCCGATGGTCTGAAAGCGGTACGGATGGACCCTGAAAAGATTTTCTTTGAAGGCCTTCATGCCGTCCTTGAATATATTATCTTTGATCGAATCTATAGAGGCCAGCACCGCGCCTTTTTCCCTAGCGACAATAGCCTCGTTAAAGCTCGGCTCACGCACGATATCCATGAAGAGTTCAAGGCCTTTGTCCATATCTTTTGACAGGATATCCATCTTCATGCCCAACGAGTTGTGGCCGCTGAAGTACCCCAGGCCTGCGCCCATCTCTTCTAATGCTGACGCCAGCTCTGCTTCGGACCTGGAGCGGGTCGCTCTTATCATCGTCTGTCCGGTCAAGTTTGAGATACCCGCTGTCTTTTCTGTCTCGGCGCGGAGGCCTGCGGTACACGCCGCCAAAAGGGATATGGTCGGGAGCGAATGGTCTTCCATGACGAGGACTTTAAGGCCGTTCGGGAGCGTGTATTTTTGGATGTTTCCCTTTGCCATCTTTTCAGCCTCGACTGATACCGGCTCTATCTCGGGAGAGAGCGTAACTACGGACAACGAGTCGCTATTCAGGTATTTTTTTGCAACATCTGATACGTCCTCGCGCGTGATGGAATCAAGGGCCTCCAGGTATCTCTCCGCATAATTGAAATTCCCAGTCAACATCTCGTTCACAGCCAGACTGTCGGCCTGGTCCGGAAGCGACTCCAAGGAGAATATATATTGGGTGGAGATCATTTTCTTAGCGCGCTCGATCTCAGATTCATCCACACCGTCTGAAATGATATGGCTGAGTTCCTCAGATATAACCCCGAGCGCTGCATCCAGTTTTTCCGGCTCCGCCACCCCGGATATTATAAAGATCCCCGGGTCACGAGGGGTGTAGTTCCAGCACCCGATCGAATATACCAGCTCTTTTTTTCTGTAGAGAATGTCATTGAGTCGGGAGTTGCCGCCCTGCCCCAGGATGTTGGACAGGATATCGAGCGCAGGCATGTCAGGGTGATGAAGGCTGGTACTCCTGTAGCCCAAAGCGAAGTAGGCCATGCTGATATCCTTAACGACGGATAGAGACCTTTTGGATATCTGAGGTTTCTCCTGAGGAAATGCCCGGTCTTCGAGGATCCCTCTATCGATGCTGCCGAAGTGTCTCTTTATCTCTGAAAGCGCTATATCTTCTTCTATGTCCCCGACGGCTGTCAGAATCATGTTATTGGGCAAGTAAAGCCTCTTATGGTGTTTGAGCAGGTCTTCCCGGGTCAATTTTATGAATAGAGACTCATGCCCGATTATGGGATAGCGGTAGGGGTGGCTCCTGAAGGCGAGTGACCACATTAGACGAGAGATCTGTCTCATCGGGTCATCTTTATTGAGTTTCATCTCTTTCAGGATGACGCCGCGTTCTTTATCGAGCTCGCGCCGATTCATATTTGCGTTGAAGAGCGAATCGCTCAGTATGTCGAGTGCGCTCGTAAAATGATCACTGGGAATTGTTATTGTAAAAACGGTATAGTCATATGAGGTGGCACCGTTTATCGTACCGCCCAGTGAGCGGATCTTCTTTTCTATCTCGCCTACACCTCTTTTGCGTGTTCCCTTGAAGATCATGTGCTCGATAAAGTGCGATATTCCCGAGCCAGCATAAGCGCCTTCCTGAGCGCTGCCTGCAGCGACCCTGGCGTCGATAGAAACGAGCCTTGTCGCGGGTGCACTCTTGAAAAGGACCGTAAGTCCGTTATCGAGTATGATCTTCCTGGCTTCTTTTGTAGGGAGGTTATCGTACGGCCGGTCGGCCGCTGCCTGGGATATGGATGCGGCATGGACGGATACCGTGAAAGATATGACGAGCGTCAAAAACTTTTTCACTATTATTGAGAGTTAGCCTCTTCTCTTTGATTTTGATCGCGCTTCTCTCTGCTTTCTACGCTTGGCTTCGCTGGGTTTTTCGTAGTGCTTACGTGCCCTCAGCTGCCTTAAGATGCCTTCCCTTTCGATCTTCCTTTTAAATCTACGGAGGGCCTTCTCCAAAGGCTCATTGGCGCCTACGTCCACTTTTGACATTTATGATCACATCCTTTACGGTATATTTTGTTTCTAGATTATACTATAATTATAATTTAAAGTCAAGCGGCGCATTGGTAGGGGTAATGCAAATACTTTTACGCGATAGCATAATAGCACTCCTCCGGATTAAGC
>CAZKWI010000024.1:0-23316 GCA_964556455.1 uncultured Planctomycetia bacterium
GGCTCCTGAAAAACGACAGGAATATATCTATACCCAGACCACCACAGAGGGCCATCTCCATGGGCGAGAGCTTTATTCGCTTTTTGGATGACCTTCTTTTCGTTCCTGGTCTGCCTAAAAAGAGGCTTAGGGACAAGACGATCACCCAGGGCAATAATATAATAAAAATAGCAGGCCTTATCTTAAGAAAATAGTACAAAAGGTACTGGAGTGATATGACGCCCATCCCTATCCCGTACGAAAGCGCCAGTTTTTCGGTGAAAGGACACTCCTCTCCGCGCAGTATCACCCTTAAGACAGAATAGCCGACCAGTGCCGTAGCGGCGAGCGCCGATATCAATCGTATGAATTCCATCTTACCTTCTCAGTATAAAGTCCGTCGTGTTCAACCCGGCGACCCTGTTATTGTAGCCGGCTTTTCTATAAGCCCTGTGCACCCCGTAGCAGAGAATAAAGTCCGCTTCGTCAGACTCCATGCGGGGATAGAGATGATAAACAAGCCTTCTTTTGTCTATCTCCTCGAGCGTGCCTTCTATCGCGTACCTTGCGTTCTCGGGCAGATTTTCGGCACATAGATTAAAAAAGGCGTATTTCTTCTCGCCTGTTATATAAACCTTCATTTCCAATGCCGTCTTCGACATAAGCGCCCGGGTCTTCTTGAATTCGCTTTTATAAAAACCCCTTACAAGGAAAAAGGCCCAGAAAAACACCCATACCACAAGTACCCATATCGCCGTCTTCTTCATCAAGTCTTCCTTCAATTGATAAACCTGTACTTTATCAAAGTCCATAACGCGCCGAAACCGTCATACCAGTGGATCTTCTTTCCTTCCGCGTATGTCCTGCCGTAATAAGATATCGGCAGTTCATAGACGCGCATCCTCTTTTTGAGGATCTTGGCGGTGATCTCCGGCTCGAATTCGAAACCGTTGGACCTTATAATGATCTCTTTCAAAAGCCGCGTACGGATCATCTTGTACCCGGTCTCTATGTCAGTCAGGGTGGTATTGTAGAGTATGTCACAGACGAGTGTTATGAAACTATTCCCGAGCTTATGCCAGAACATATAGGCCCGCTGCGGGCGGCCGCCGGTCAGTCTCGAGCCGTATACCACGTCCGCCTCGCCTTTTTCTATTGGCTTTATAAGATTGACATATTCCGACGGGTCGTATTCCATATCCGCGTCCTGGATAATGGTCACCTCACCCGACACCTCTTTGAAACCCGTTCTCAATGCCGCGCCCTTGCCCTTGTTCTTCTCATGGAAGAACATCTTTACCTTCGGGTGCGGCGGCGCCTTCTTCAGAAAATCCCCGGTCCCGTCACTCGATCCGTCATCAACGACGATGATCTCATGGACAAAATCGATCTCAAGGACCCGTTCTATGACCTTAAGGACCGTCTGCTTCTCATTGTAAACCGGCAATACTACCGATAGATTCATGCCCCCTCCGTATTTTCACTATTGTCATTCCCGCGTAAGCGGGAATCTATGGCCGTGGATCCCCGTTTACGCGGGGATGAATTCGCGCATATGACTTACGTCGCGCCTACGGCGCTCCGTAAGTCATGCGCTCATTCACTTTTTTATAAGGTAATCCCCGATCGCGAGGTACTCGAGCCCTGAGCCGTAGAACATGTCCAGCGCGTCCTGCGGGGAGCAGACCATAGGCTCCCCTCTTCTGTTCAATGAAGTATTTATGACTACGGGTATCCCGGTAAGCCCATGAAATTTGCTTATCAGCTCATAGAACCTGGGATTGGTCTGGCTGTCCACGACCTGCGGCCTTGAAGTGCCGTCCACGTGGACGGCTTCGGTTATCCTGTCGCGCCAGGCGGGATTCACAGTGAAGCTGAACGTCATGTAGGGCGACGGGTGTTTTGTGTTAAAGATCTCTTCGTGGTACCTATCAAGTACCGACGGGCAGAATGGCCGCCACTTCTCGCGGAACTTTATCCTGGCATTTATCTGGTCAGAGATCCCGGGTATGGAAGGATGGGCCAGGATGGAGCGGTTGCCGAGCGCTCTCGGGCCGTATTCCATAGCGCCCTGGAACCACGCGACTATCCTGCCATCAGCCAGGAGCTTTGAGGCGATACCGGTTATGTCATTATGGTACTCGTGTGTTATCCTGTATTTATCAAGCAATTCCTTTATATCTTCATTCGTATAACTCGGGCCGTAATACGCGTGGCGCATTGGTGCTAAGGTCTCCCCGAGTGAATTCGCTGCATATGCCGCTGCGCCCAGCGCGGCGCCAGAGTCATGAGCTGAGGGCTGGACAAACAGCGTGTCGACCAGCGGGTGGTCTATGAGCTTCCTGTTCAGGCTTACATTGAGCGCGCACCCGCCCGCGAAACAGAGGCTCTTATGCACTTTGAGCTCGTCCGCAAGATAATCTTCCATGATCTTTATGGAAATATCCTCAAATCTCTTCTGGGTCGATGCCGCGATGTCTATGTAAGGCTCCGCAAGGCCGTCGCCTTTTCTCGGCGGGCCCCATTCGGATACCATCTTTTTGCCGAAGACCTTATCGTTGTCGAACCGTCTCGATTTCGTTACCCATACATAGTCGTCGTCTACCCTGCAAGCCCTGTTCTTATACTTCATAATATGGTCCATCTTTATCTTTTCGGCCTTTCCGTAAGGCGCCATGCCCATCACCTTATATTCGCCGTTGTGGACCTTAAAGCCCAGGTACGCCGTCACCGTGGAATAGAACCTGCCTATGGAATCCGGCCTTATGAACTCTTTTATCCTCTCTATCCTGCCGTCCTTCGCCCTGCCTATGAAGGTGGTGGTAAATTCACCTGTGCCGTCCATTGATATGATCGCGCACTCTTTAAGCCCGGAGAAGTAATAACTCGAAGCCGCATGGGCTATGTGGTGTGCGACAAATCTTATCTTAAGGTCCTTTCGGTCTATGCCGCAGCTTCTCAAAGTATCATAAAGCTTCCTGTTCTTATCCCTTAGTATCTCCGGTGTCTTCTGCACGGCCTTAAGCGCGCGTGAAGGGCGCGCAAGCCATGTGCGCCCGACATACTGAGGGACCTTGCGGATATATTCCCAATCCGACCAGGGATACGCGACACAGTCTATATCCTGCGGCTTTACGCCCGCGGCATTCAGGCAGTAATTCACGGCATTAACGGGAAGTCTGCCTATGGCGTGCTTTTCTCTCGTAAAGCGCTCTTCATCCGCGGCAGCGACAAGTTTGCCGTCTATCAGGATGGCGGCGGAAGGGTCATGGACGAAAGGGCTCGCTATTCCTAGAACTATCATCTTGGGCCTCTGTCTCCCGGGGTTTTGCTGCATATAAAGACAAAGTGGTGCGAAAGGCCCGTTGGGATAAATACCGACCTTAAGAAACGCAGGAGCGCCGGCCGGTTGAATTTATTGTATTTATAAACCCTTTGTATGCTGAAACCGTTGTTCTCTATGAAACGCGACCATTCTCCAAGCGACGCGAAGCGCTCTATGATCTGGTGCGAAGTGGGCTCTTTTTTCCTGAAGAGCTTATTGAGTACATTCCTGTAATAATAGAGATTGGGGAGCATTATGCATGCCCTGCCGTCTTCGGTCATGACCCTCTTCATTTCATATAGGCACAAGGCAGGTTCCCGGAAATGCTCGAGGCTGCCGATATTGGTTATGTAATCGAAGTAGCCGTCCTCCCAATCGAGCCTGCAGGCGTCATCGCATCTTATCTCGGAAGAGGGGGAATTCCTGCGCGCCGTATTAACGGCCTCGGACGATAAGTCTATGCCGTATGTGGCGAGGCCTGCGGCGCCGGCTTCTTTCAGGAGATAGCCCTGCGCGCATCCGACATCAAGCAGCCTCTTTCCGCCGGTCGGAGAGAGAAGCTTAAGGATCCACCTGTGCGTGAGGCCGGGCCCGCCGAACTTTCCATCCCTGTAATCCCTGTCGTAGCTTGCCGTTATGTCCTTCTGATCCAGTGTCTTCATTCAACCATCTATCCGCCGATCAGTACCGTTTCGGCCTTATGCAGTTTTTCCAGTTTCCTTATCTTTTCCAGAAGAGCAGCGTCGTCAACATATACTGAATCGAAAGACTTCTTCTTCGACAGTATCCTCATTATACAGTTCAATTCGAACATCACCGGCGCCAGATACATCAATTTCATATTGGAATGTTCGCGCACCGCGGGCTTCTGTTCCATCTGCTTAAAGTAGAGCCATATCCAGTTACCTCCGCGCGCCTTCTCGTAAATATCGTCCTTCATCCAGTCATACAGCTTGCCGTGGCTCTTCGTCACGATATACAAAAGCCTCTTTGGCTTGCCCCAGCGCCTGTTGTAGATGCCCTGGTTCCTCTTGAAAGACTCCTCATAGCTTGCGACCTTCTGAAAAGAGGTCTTCATCCTGTGATAAACATATGCGCCCTTTGCGCGCACGCATACGTACCCTTCTTTCTCGGCGCGTCTCGAATAATCGGTGTCGTCGAAATTGCCTTCCCTGTAAACTTCGTCAAGCTTGCCGAGCCGCTCGTAGATCTCCTTCTTAAAGAGCATACAGAAACCTATGCACGCTCCCATCTCTATGTACTGCCCCCTTAAGCCCTCGAGCTCGGCAGCGTATTCATTGATAGACTTCTTGCCGATGTCCTGTCCCAGATTATTACTGGAAGGGTTGACGAGCCCTATACTCCTGTGCGAGTTGGCAATATAGACCAGCTCGCCGAGCCAGCCGTCAGTAGCTACGGTATCGTTATTCATAATACAGATATATTCGGCATTCGACGCCTTGAGCCCCTGATTGACCGCCTTCACAAAACCGAGGTTTTCCTTGTTGGTGATCAGGTGCACATCCGCGTTCTCCTGCAAGGCCCCCAGGAATGCCTTCGTCTTTTCATCGCTGGCGTTGTCTATCAGTATGAGCCTGAACGGATAATGGGTATTATCGAATATGCTCATTATGCAGTTTTGTGTAACGTCTAACTGGTTCCAGACCGGGATAATGATGTCGCACTTCATATCTTATTTTCCTTTCCTGATAAGTTCCGCTATGGACTCCGCCCGCAGCTTCCACGAGGTCTCTGTATCATCCGGGGCGCTGTCAGACCTCCCTATATAATGCACAGGTGTTGAGAAGAGAAAATTCAAGACTTTCAGGAACCTGAAGAGGCTCCTGTCAGACACTACGACCGCATCAAAGGATTTCTTTCCTTTAAGGTTTCTCTCTATAAGCCTGAATAGAACCTCAAAGTAGAAGAGCGCTTTCACGCCGGACATCCTGAAAAGCCTCAGGCTCTGGTGCTCGGGCACCTTCAGGGATAGAAGCTCCCTGCTCAGTGAAGGGCCGGAACTCATCCAGGCGTGGACCCAGTTCCATCCCCTCGCCATGCCGAGTGAGGTTTTCATGTCGCTGCGCAGGTTCTCCTGCTCTTTATAGACAATAGGGTACCCTATCCTGAGATAGTCGCCCCATTTTTCGCGGAAGACATTTTCGTTCGTCCTTACGATCTCTTCCCTGTTGCCGGCCTTCTTAAAAGAAGTGTGCCAGTCATGGTGCACATACGCGTCTTTCGCGCAGACGCATTTGTAGCCGGCAAGGCCGGCCCTTTTTGAAAAGTCCGTGTCGTCAAAACCGCCCATGCCGTACGCCTCGTCCAGATGGCCTACCTTGTTTATGACAACTCTTTTTATGAGCATGCAGAACCCCATACACTGGTTCGTCTCTGTATACTCGCCCTTATTCTTCGCCAGCTTTTCCGAATACTGTTCAAGCGAAAGGGCGCCCGGGGACTCGCTCCTCGGGTTCACCATGCCTATAGCCGGGTCGCTCTCAGCTATGGCCACCATTTTAGAGAGCCAGCCTTTGGTCGCATAGGTATCATTGTTCATAAGCACCACGTAAGGTGCGCTCGAGAACCTGAGCCCCTTGTTCACGGCTTTGATAAAGCCGAGGTTCTTCCAGTTCTTGATAACCATTATATTCTCGTTCGCGCCCACCAGGCCGTCCAGATAATCCCTCGTGACCTGCTCTGAGTTGTTGTCGATCAATATCAGATTATATGGGTAGAGCGTGTTCTCCTTAATGCTCCTGATACAGCGGCGGGTATATCCGAGCTGGTTCCACACCGGTATTATAATGTCGCATTCGGCCATTTTATCCCCTATTTCCTCGTAGCCTTTATGAGGAACTGTTCTGAGAGCATCTCATCGAGCCTGCCGGAGAGAAGCCTGTTCAAAAGCTTTTTTACCCTGGAAGCGGAGATCTTGTATATAAGCTCGTCCACACTGTATCCTGCGTAACCGAGCATCTTTCTGGCGCTGTCGAGCGTAAAAAAGCGCAGGTGTGTAGAATCCATGACCCCTTTATCCTCGTAATCCCACTTGCCTTTCAGTAATTTTTTTACCACCCTGTAATGCCTTATATTGGGAATAGATACCACTATGCTGCCGCCCGGCTTCAGAAGAGAGGCATGCTTCTTAAGCACCGACCATGGGTCGGCCAGGTGCTCAAGGACGTCTGCATACACTATGCAGTCAAAATATCCCTGCCTGAAGGGCAGTTTTACGTCTTCCACTCTTCCCAGAAATACCCAGTCGAGACGCTTTATAGCCTCTTCGTAAGCCTTTTCATCCAGCTCTATCCCCACCACCTCTTTAACGCCGCGCCTCTTCAGGCCCTCGCCTACCAGGCCTGACGCACACCCTATATCCAGTACGCGCTCTGCGCGGTCGGGGACAAGGCTGACCACATCTTCTCTCTTACCCCTGTAATAACTATCAGGCTTTAGCTTCAACATCGCTCTTTAAGCTCCTTATGCATCCGGTCACAGCTCGAAACACATCCTCGGCATCCAGGCCTTCGAGGCACCTGAGATCCCTGCAGGCAGGGATCTTGAATCTCCTGTAGCACGGGCTGCAACTGGTCTTTTTTGTCACTACTCGGTGACGGGCGCTTTTCGGGTACGGCCCGTAAACATTGTAGTCCGACGGGCCGAATACTGATACCGTAGGCGCACCGGAGGCGACCGCAATATGCAAAGGGCCCGCGTCGTTGCAGATCACGCAGTCGCACCTTGAGGCAAGGTAGGCGGACTGCCTTATGGTGGTCCGCGGGGCCACGATGGGTTTTACGGCCATGGAATTCACGATATTCCCGACAATGCCCTCCTCGCCCGGGGCCCATGTGAGTATAACCCTGGCGCCCATTTCATTTATAAGCATCCGGGCCAATTCGGCGAATTTATCAGAAGGCCATCTTTTGAATGCCATATTCTCTTTGCCGAAACTCGCTCCCCCTCCCGGGGCCATGCCTATGATAAGATCTCCTTCTTTGAGGCTCACGGAGTAGAAGAAATCGTTTATGTATTTTTCGTCCGTTCCATCCCACTGTATGGTCATGGGGGGATCGCTCACTTTAAGGCCTATCAGCCTCAAGAGGTCCTTATAGTATTCCCCGATCGGTTTATCGTCAAAACCGTTAAACTTAAGCCTGCTGGTGAGAAATCTTCCCCTTCCTTTATAATCAAATCCTACCCGCTCGGGTACACCTATCAGTTTGAGAAAAAGGCTGTACTGATGACCCATCGACATGTCTACAGCCAGGTCGAACCTCTCCTCTTTAAGCCTCTTTACAAAAAGGGTGAATTCTTTTAAAAAACGCAGCTTGCTCTTCCTCCACAGCTCTTTGTAATCCCCCTTTTCGAATATAAAGACCCCGGCCAGGTCCTCAGACAGCGCTATAGCTTCATACGCCCTCTTATTGCATATGTAGTAGAGAGCGCTCTCCGGGAAATTATCCTTCAATATCCTTATAAGCGGCGTCGAGAAGAGGACGTCCCCTATCCCGAACGGGTTTATGAGGAGTATCTTTATACCCGGGCCTCTATTTTCTCTCGTAAGTCTTTTATCGCTTCGCATATCTTTTCCGTATCCACAGACTCGTTGCACTTGAGCTCTCTGTCGCAGGTACTCTTCCAGCATGGAGTACATTCGATCTCCGCTGTGATCTTATGGCCTCTCTCATACAGGTCTATCTCGTTAGCACACGTTATGGTAAATATGGCCACCACGTGTTTTTTTAAGGCTACTGCAATATGCAGGCAGAGGGTATCGCACGTCACCACTATGTCGCACATGTCCGCAAAGAGTATCCCGCTCCTCAGGCCCTGGTCCGTAGGTGTATAGATGACCTTATTCAAAAGCTTCTTTTTCAACGCGAGATTATTCTCCGTATCTTCGGCACCGCCCAGGAGGGCTACCCTGTCATGCGGGAATGTCTTATAAAGCCTTTTCAGAAGAAGGAGCTGTTTTTCAAAACTAAGCCTCTTGTAAGGGAATGCCCTTGAACAGCCGGTGTTGAAGCCTATAACAAGCTGATTATCTTTTATGCCGGCCTGGGTCCTGTAATTCTTCACAAAATCCTTCTCTTCGGCTGTAAGGTTCAGCATATATTCGTCCCTGTTGTATTCCAGGCACATCGTTTCGCAGAGGAGTTCCTGTTCGGTCTTTTTATTGATCTTGAACTTCAGCTCATCGTTCAGGCCCACCTCGTAAAGATGCTCCGCCTCTTTGTTAAAAGGATAAATAACGCCGGTCTCGGCTATGCCGAAACCATATTTCTCCTTCGCGTCTATAAGGTTAGCGAGTGCGCCTGAGCGCGTCGATTTATCCACATTCATGATGATATCGAACTTCTCTGTCAGCAGCAAGAGCGAATTCTCGGTCGAGTATTCGAGAACCTTATCTATATAAGGATTGTTATTCAAAAGTGCTGCGGCATTGGTCTTTGTAAGCCAGGTAATGTGGCTTTCCGGATATTTCCTTTTTAGCGGATGGAGCATTGCGGTGGTCCGCAGGACATCCCCCAGGGCATCCAGGTTTATTACCAGTATCCTTGTCCCCATCGGGTCGTAATCGCCGCAATCCAAGCAGACTTTGCCGGGAGAGCACGGCTTGTAACCATTGAACTTTTTGCAATCGAGCTTATAATGTTCCATGTGCCACCCTCTTTATCCCCATTAAGAATCCCAGTGAAAAATAGAATAATACCGCCAGCCTTAGAGAATACAATGACGTATCCACTGCAGCGTGCAGAAGGAACGCCGCTATACCGCAGAAGAACCCCAGGAAGACAAATTTTAAATACTCGTCCTTTATGAGCCTGTACGAGGTGATCGAATTAAAGGCCGTCCGCCATATCATCCAGAAGAACGATAGTATCCCGAAGATCCCCGTCTCGGCGGCTATCTGCAGGTAACAGTTGTGCGCGTACCACAGCCCTACGGCCTGGTCCGGCACCTTGAACCTTGTATAATTTGCCATGAATGTATTGAGCCCCTGCCCGATCAGCGGCCTGTCTATGAACATCCTCCATGCCGCGGTCCACATCCTCAGCCTGTGCTTGCTGGTCAGCCCGCTAAAAAGATCCGACAAGCCCAGGTAATAACTCAGGTTCTTATAAGAATTTGCGCCTTTGGGCAGAGCTATCGCAGTGGCGATAAGCCCCGTGAGCATAATGCCGCAGGTTATGTAAGCGCCTCTGGTGCCCCTTAAAAGGACCATCAGCAATAACGCGGCAATAAAGCTCATGATAGCGCCTCTTGTATAAGTGTAATATACGCAGTAGACCGAGAGGACCGCCAGGATAGAGCTTGCCACTTTAATTTTCTTATGGTCCTCACCTACAGACCTCCGCGCCTGCCTCCTGATCGGCAGGAATATGGCCAGGCTGATGAACGGTAATGACGCTATCGTAAGCCATGAACCCAGGCCGTTAGGGAATTTGAACGGCCCTGTCATGCTCGTCTGGCTGAAGAGCCTGTAGGTCCTTATAAAGTCGTAGCCGACCAGCTTCTGGTAGACACCGTCAAGACATACCAGGGCAAGCGACGCCGCCAACGCCCTTGTGATATTGCGTATGATCCTCTTGTCAATCACAGCTTCGACAACTACGAAGTATAACGCGATGTATTCCGCCAGCTTGCGAATGAACGCCTTTAAGCTTATATCCGGATAAGTGGAAAAGAATATGGACACGAATGACACAAAGAAAAAGATAAGTAACGGCAGGTTCAGTTCCGTATAGGCTATCCTAATAGCACCTCTACCCATAAGAAGCCTCTTGACCAGCCAGCATGCTATAGCCGTAGTGGCGCAGATCTCTATCAGCGTATTTGAGAAAGGGATGGAGAATACCAGTATATATAATGCCCACTCTATTATCCTGTCGAGGTCAGCCATGAGGGCCTTCTTATTCCGCTTCATCCTTTTCTCCTGCCTTTACTGCCGACATGGACCATGCCAAGCCTTATGCCCAAGGCGATCATGCATAAAAATACTACGAGTGCCACAAGAAGTGCCGCGACCGGGCTCTTGAGCTTAGATAATATATAACCGGAAAGCCCCAGGCAGAAATTTATAAAGAATATCAAAAGGACAGCCCTTTTCTTCTTAAGCCCCAACACCGCCAGGCGGTGGGATGAATGGTCCTTCCCGCCGTCAAATATCGACCTGCCCTGGCTGATCCTCGATATGACCACAAGCGTAGTATCAAATATCGGGTAGCCCAGTATGAGTATGGGTATGGCCAGCGATGTGATCTGTGTAGGGCTTGACCAATTCCCGAGTATGGCTATGGTCGCCAAGAGAAAGCCCATAAAAAGGCTCCCTGCGTCACCCATAAAGATAGCTGCCTTGGGAAAATTGTGCTTCAGAAAACCGGCGGAGCTCCCGCATAAAGCCAGGGCGAGCGTAGCCACCGCAAAGTCTCCCCTTTCCCAGGCAAGGAGACCGAAAAAGAAGGCCGCTATCGCAGATATCCCCGCGGACAGGCCGTTCAGGTTATCGAGTATATTTATGGCGTTCGTAATGCCTATTATCCACACACAGCTGAAGATAAGCGAAAAATAATAATTCTTTATAAAATCGACCCTGATACCCATTTTTACCACGATAAGCGCGGCTACGAGCTGGCCGAACAGTTTTATATTGGGCATCATCCCGGCCTTGTCGTCTATTATACCTATGCACAGCAGGATCAGCCCCCCTATAAAGATGGCGATCGCGTTATTATGCGCGCCGCCGGTAAAACCGATCGCCAGGAAGTACGATATAAAGATGGCCAGGCCTCCCAATAAAGGGGTAGGATGGGCATGGGCCTTTCTGCTCGACGGCGAATCGACGAGGCCTGCACGGCTGGCCACAAGCCCGGCCGTGGGCGTCAATAGATACGAGAGCACCACGGATATAATGAAAGCGCCTATAATATCGACCTGTGTGTAAGGCAGACTGTTGAACATATTATTTCCTGAAATCCTTTATTATCCTTTCAAGCATCTCGTCAATGTCAACGGTCGGCTTGAAATTTATGTATTCCCTTATCTTGGAAATGTTCGGCTGTCTGTATTTCATGTCCTCAAAACCCTTTTCATAGGCCTTCTCATACGGGATATGAACTACCCCGGAAGCGGAATTTGTCATGCGCTTTATCTTCTGCGCCAGCTCGTTTATAGAGATAGACCTTGAATTCCCGATATTGAATACCTCGCCTACTGCCTTGGGATGCTTCGCCAGCCCTATCACCGCGTCAACGACATCTCCCACATAAGTGAAGCTGCGCGTCTGGCTGCCGCTGCCGAAAACAGTGATGGGCTGGCCCAACAGCGCCTGTTTGATAAAGCGCGGTATCACCATACCGTATTTCCCGGTTTGGCGGGGGCCGCATGTGTTGAATAGCCTTACTATGACTATGGGCAGCCTCTTCTCCCTGTAATAAGCCAGGGCCAGGAATTCATCGAGCGCCTTGGTGCAGGAATAGCTCCACCTTGATATGCTGGTGGAACCGAGGACCCTGTCATCCTCTTCTTTGAACGATGTCTTGCCGTCCATATTCTTTCCGTAAATCTCGGAAGTGGAGGCGAGTATGACCTTCTTCTTGCCGAGGTCGTTGGCGAGCTCGAGCAGTATCTCTGTGCCCCTGACGTTTATCTGTATGGAATCCAGCGGATTGTCTATAACGAATTTCACACCTACCGCCGCCGCCATATGGTATATGACGTCGCTATTTTCTATAAGGCGTTTCATGAGGCGCCTGTTCATTATCGTGTCTATGTGATACGCAAAGCGTTTGTTGTTCTTCACGTCCTCTATGTTATCCATGCTGCCTGTGGAAAGATTGTCTATAATGACCACTTTGTTCCCGTCTTCGAGCAGCCTGTGCGCAAGGTGCGAGCCTATAAATCCCGCGCCTCCGGTTATAAGGACTCTTTTTTGCTTCATCAGTCAAAACCTCCTATAAGATTAAAAGTATCAGTACTCGACGCTTATGTCGTACTTTCTATTAAGTTCGTTCCGGTACAAAAGCTCCATATCGCTTATCAACCGGCCCTTTGAATATTTCCGGGAAACGAATTTTCTCCCCTCGCGCCCCATTCTGGCGCGCTTATCTTCGTCTGACAGGAGCTCCAGCAGGTTCTTCGAATAGGCCGCCGCGTCCTCGCTCGGGCTCAGCAGGCCTGTTTCGTTATGGGTAACTATATCCCTTACGCCTCCGACATCGGTAGATATCACCGCTTTCCCCGAGGCCATCGCCTCTATAAGAGAGATGGGCGTCCCTTCGTTAAGGGAGGTTATGCATACTATATCCAAAGCTTCGTAAACGGCGCTGAGATCGGTGCGCCACCCGGTAAATACCACCGATCGGTCGATCCCGAGCTTTCTCGCGTATGATTCCAGTTCGCCTCTTAAAGAACCGTCCCCCACTATAAGGAATTTCACCTTTATCCCGGGCCATGCCACCTTCGCCATTTTCGCGGCTTCCAGGAACATCCTGTGGTTCTTTATGCTTACCAGTCTGCCGATTATGCCGACTAAAAGCGTCGAGCGGCCCAACGACAGCTCCTGCCTCAGATCGGCCTTTCTGCCCGGCTTCAAGAACGGTTCCAGGTTAAGGCCGAGAGGTATAAGATGATGCT
Organism: uncultured Planctomycetia bacterium; assembly: GCA_964556455.1. Classification (GTDB taxonomy): domain Bacteria; phylum Omnitrophota; class Gorgyraeia; order JABMRJ01; family JABMRJ01; genus CAZKWI01. The sequence goes on from CAZKWI010000024.1 coordinate 12,947, forward strand.
TGCCTTCTCTGCCTACCTTGTATTTATCTTTTATCTCTTTAAGCTGCTCCGGGCTTATCACCACGATCCTGTCGGTAAGCTTCGCCAGCTTCTTCTCTATGCCAAGGAAGAGAGCCGTCTTAAGTCTCCCGAAATAGCTGTGAAAGACATGGCCGTGGAACGTATGTATCTTTACCGGCACGTTGTTCAATCGGGCCGCCAGCCTGCCCAGGGTCCCGGCCTTGGCGGTATGTGTATGCACTATATCCGGTTTTAATCTTCTTATGATCCAGTATAATTTAATAAAGGCCCTGAGGTCGTTTATCAGGCTTATCTCTCTCTTGAGCTCCGGGATAACCACGGGTTCGACGCCTTCCCTTCTTGCGTCCTCTATCATATCGCGTTCATTCCCGGATACCGTTCCCGTAACAAGGTGCGACTTGAACCGTGTCTCATCCAGGCCGGAATTGAGAAGTATCGCGTGGGTGGCGGGCCCGCCCGTGTTAAGCCTGGCTATGATCCTCAATACCTTTATTCTCTTATCCTGTCCTGAGTTACTCATAAGACTTCTCTATCTTCTTCCTGAAACTTGCTCCTGTATCACTCGCTTTTATCTCTATTCTCTTAAGCGTGAAAAGTTCTTCCTGCGCTCTGTTCACGCCGCTTTCGGTCGTGCAGGCTGCCCTGTAACCGGCCTCTTTTACAAGTGCCGCTAAACTATCGTCAAAATAACCGTACGGGTAGCTGAAGAGGTCTATATCCCTTGCCAGCGCCCGGCCCAATCTCCTTCTTGAAAGACTCAGTTCTTCAGCAGCTTTCGTCCGGGGCAGCTCCCGCAGGTCCACATGGTGCATGCTGTGTGACCCGATGTCGTAGCCCTTTGCAGACAGCGCCTTCAGATCGCTGCAGTCCATACATTTCCAGCGCTGCCATGCCCTGTCGCGATGGGTCTTCACTTTCCCTATATAATCGACCGTAATAAAGAACGTCGCGCTGAATGAAGATCTGTCGAGTATGGGGACAGCGTTCGTGAGGTTATCTATATACCCGTCATCGAAGGTGATCGCTATCTCGTCCTGCCGGAAGACCCTGCCCGCCTCTATCTTCGCTACAGCCTCTTTTAAAGAACATATCCTGGAACCGCTTCCCTTTAAAAACTCCATTTGCTCCGAGAAAACATCCGTATCCACCCTTATACCGAGCGAATCCCCCGGATCGATCCTGCCTACGGAATGATATAGTAATATCTTTACCCCTGGCACAGCCTTACGCCTTCGGCCTCTTCTTTCTTCGTCTTACAAAAAGCGTTTATGCAGGCAGCCACTTCCTCGATCTCTTCCGGCCTCAACCCCGGATAGATCGGAATAGCGAGCGTTGTATCCGCGGCCTTCTCCGCAATAGGCATATCCCCTTTTTTGTAACCCAGAGTTGAATAACATTCCTGCAGATGAACGGGTATGGGGTAATACGCCCTCGCCCCTATACCTGAACTCACCAAATGCTGGAGAAGTTCATCTCTGTGCGGGGTGGCGATAATGTATAGGTGATATGTGTGTGTATTGTGCTCCGACACTGACGGCCTCTTCAGGTCCGCATCCGCCAGGAGTATATCGTACAGAGCGGCGATCTCACGGCGTGCCGCCTGCCATCTGTCAAGGTATCTGAGCTTCACTCTCAAGATCGCTGCCTGCAGGTTATCGAGACGGCTATTGTACCCCAGTATCTCATGCCTGTACCTCTGGCGGCTGCCGTGCACGCGAAGCAGACCTATTCTGTCGGCCATCAGACTATCGTCCGTCACGATCATACCGCCGTCCCCAAAAGCCCCGAGGTTCTTGCTCGGAAAAAAGCTGAAAGCGCCTGCGTCGCCCATCCGGCCGGCCTTCTTTTCCTTATAAGTTGCCCCTATGGACTGCGCGCAGTCTTCTATCATCTTAAGATCGTGTCTCTTCGCGATCTTCAGGATGGGGTCCATATCCGCGCATTGGCCGTAAAGATGAACGGGAATGATCGCCTTTGTCTTTTTGGTTATCTTTGCTTCGATAAGCGCCGGATCGATGTTATAAGAAGCTTCTTCAACATCTACGAAAACCGGAACGGCCCCTACATATGAGATGGCCTCAGCCGTAGCTATAAAGGTAAGGGGGGTGGTTATGACTTCGTCGCCCGCTCCTATGCCAAGGGCCCTTAAAGACAGCTCAAGCGCGTCAGTCCCTGATGCGACGCCCACGGCGTGGCCGGCCCCGCAATAACGGGCTATCTCGGTCTCTAGCCTCACGACGTCTTCGCCCAGTACGAACCGCTGAGTCTCCAGGATACCGTTTATGGCCGCACCTATCTCTTCCTTAATAGGATCGTACTGCAATTTCAGGTTTAGAAGCGGTATTTTCATATCAACTCATCCTTTGTTTAACGCTATGTTCCTGTGCTTGTTCAGTCTGCGTTTTATATATCCTTTTCTTTCCAGCGCCATGAGCTTGTCTATGGCGCCTTTATAGGAGGATATCCCGCACCCCTCCTGTATCTCCCTTATATACGGAGAGCGGTTATTCCGTTCCATGTAGTCTTTTATGAAGGTATATACCCCGTGCTGTTTCTCAGTGAGAAAATACTTGGACATTACCTATCCCCTCCCGTTGAAATGGTCTATCGTTCTCTTGAGGCCTTCCTCCAGGCTCACCCGGGCCTTCCACTTCAGGGCCTTTCTGGCAAAAGAGACATTCGGCCGCCTTACTCTGGGGTCATCGACCGGAAGCCTCTTGAACACAACGCGCGATCTTGAACCGGACAATTTTATGGTGAGCTGTGCCAGTTTCAATATAGTAAGCTCATCCGAATTTCCCAGGTTCATGGGCCTGTTCTCGCCTGAAGTCATAAGCCTGTAGAGACCGTCCACCAGGTCCTTTACATAACAAAAGCTCCTCGTCTGCTTACCCTTTCCGAAAACGGTAATGGGTTTTCCGTTCAGCGCCTGGTCTATAAAAGTGGGTATTGCGCGGCCGTCTTTCCTGCGCATCCTCTCGCCGTAGGTATTGAATATCCTGGCGATCTTTGTATCAAGCCCGTGGGTCTTGTGATACGCCATGGTTATGGCTTCCGCAAAGCGTTTTGCCTCGTCATAGACGCCCCGCGGCCCCACGGCATTCACGTTGCCCCAATAGCTCTCGGGCTGGGGGTTCACGAGCGGGTCGCCGTAAACCTCGGAGGTCGAGGCCAAGAGGTACGCGGCCTTCTTGCCCTTGGCCACGCCCAGCGTATTATGCGTCCCCAGGGAACCGACCTTGAGCGTCTGTATCGGAAAGTTCACATAATCCACAGGGCTTGCCGGAGAGGCGAAATGGAGAACGTAATCGAGGTCCTCTTTTATATCTATATACTTTGTTACGTCCTGCTCGATAAATCTGAAATTCTTATTCTTCATCAGGTGTTTTACATTAGCGAGGGTCCCTGTTATGAGATTATCCATGGCTATTACACGATACCCCTTACTGATGAGATGATCACAGAGATGTGAGCCTATAAAACCCGCACCGCCTGTTATGAGGACGTTTTTCCTGGCCAATTTATTCCTCCTTGAGAGTTTGGTATTAAACCATCTCGACCTTATTTTCCGTAAAGTACTTCAGGGTCTCTTTCAGGCCGTCGGCGAACTTCATCTTGGGCACGACCTTCAAGACCTTCTTCAGGTTCGTGATGTCCGCCAGGGTCTTTCTTACGTCACCCGCCCTGGGCGGGCCGAATTTCGGCTTTATATCCTTCTTCATAAGTACGTTGAGATTATCGACTATGTCCAGCACCGAATATGACTCGCCGCAGGCTACATTGAAGACCTCGCCGCCGGTATCCTTTTTTAATAACGCGGCGCTTATGTTGGCCTCTACGACATTGCTCACAAAAGTAAAGTCCCTTGTCTGCTTTCCGTCGCCGTCTATGAGCGGGGATTCGTCGTTGATCATCCTGAAGATAAAAGCGGGCACTACCGTGGAATATTTGGACTCCGGGTTCTGCCTGGGCCCGAATACATTGAAGTATCTGAGAGATGCCGTCTGGAGACCGTATGTCCGGCTGAATGTCCTGCAATAATGCTCACCCGTAAGCTTTGATACCGCATAGGGTGATATGGGCATCGGCAGGGCGTCTTCGGTCTCAGGGAATTTGTCCGTATCGCCGTAACAGGAACTGCTTGAGGCATATACCAGCCTCTTCACACCAGCTTCTTTGGCCGCTATAAGGACATTGAGGGTCCCCGCAACATTTACATCGTTCGTAGAAGTGGGATTATCCACCGATTTTGGAACGGACCTGAATGCGGCCTGGTGAAGGACATATTCGATGCCGCGGGTTATATCTTTCATGAGTTCCAGGTCCCTTATGTCGCCTTCTACAAGCTCGATGCGGTCCAGGGCGTTTTGCAGGTTCTCTCTTTTTCCTGTAACAAAATTATCCACCACTTTGACCTGGTGGCCCCTTTTCAACAGTTCATCCACTATATTGGAACCTATAAATCCGGCCCCGCCTGTAACAAGAAATTTACTCATAATTTAACGACTCTCCTTCCTCTGGTTACGATACCCTTCGTTGCGTTGCGTGTATCGAAGAGCAATTTTGAGTTCTTCAGTATCTGGTCATAATCATATGCACTGTGGTTGGTGATGACCGCCACGCAATCCTTTGTCTTCAATATCCTGGGGAGCGGCTCCGCGGAGCGGAAGACCTTGCCATCAATAACGCATTTTTTTGTATACGGGTCGGAAAAGGATATCTCAGCCCCTTTCTCCTTTAAGATCCGCATTATCTCCAACGCCGGGGACTCCCTTGTATCGCTTACGTCTTTTTTATAAGATATCCCTATTATGTGCACCTTGGCTTCATTAACGGCCATCTTTTTATCGTTGAGCGCCCCTATTATCCTTGAAACCACATATTCCGGCATGGCCGAATTCACCTGGTCTGCCAGGTCTATGAACTTCGCCTCAAATCCGTGCAGCCTCGCCTTCCACGCAAGATAGATCGGGTCCAGCGGGATACAATGCCCGCCTATACCGGGCCCCGGATAGAACGGCATATAACCGAACGGCTTAGTGGCTGCCGCGTCGATCGTCTCCCACACGTTCAGGCCCAGTTTGTTGCACATGAGCGCTATCTCGTTGACAAGCGCTATATTCACGCTCCTGTATGTATTCTCCAGGAGCTTCGCCATTTCAGCCGTCTTTGTGGATGAGGCCACAAAAACCTCTGTAGTTATGGTCTTATAGAGCTCTCCTGCCAGTTTTCCCGATAACCTGTTTATGCCTCCCACCACTTTGGCGATATCTTTTGTCTTATAATTGTTGTTGGCCGGGTCGACCCTCTCGGGTGAAAAGGCGAGAAAAAAGTCCTTGCCGCACTTCAGGCCGCCGGACTCCAGTATCGGCAGGACTATCTCGTCTGTTGTGCCGGGATATGTGGTGCTCTCCAGTATTATAAGCTGGTTCCGTCTTTCGTACTTTACCACCGAATTAACGGCGGAGAGTATGTAAGATATATCGGGTTCTTTGGTCTTGGAAAGGGGCGTCGGCACGCATATGATCACCGCATCCAGCATCCTGACAGAGCTGTAACTCGTTGTAGGTTTGAACGCCTTCTTTCTTATAAGGTTCCGCACATCCCCCGAAGGAACATCCAGTATATAAGACTTGGCGTTCTTTAGCATATCCACATGTTTTTTGTTGACATCTATCCCCCATACGGTAAAACCGGCCTTCCCGAATTCAACCGCCAGCGGCAGCCCGACATATCCGAGCCCTATGACGCCTATCTTTGCCGTTCTTTTTACGATCCTTTTCTTTAGAGTTTTATACATTCTTCTTTCTCCTGTATCGCTTTAGGCCTATATACTCGTCAAGCGCCTTTGCCCATGATCTCATCGGCCGGCCTGTAAGTTTTATGAAGCGGCTGTTATCCAGGATAGACATCATGGGCCGTTCTGCGGGCCTCTCAAGCTCCCCGGACATTATCGGAATAAGATTTACTTCGTATATATTCGCCATCTGCAAAGACTTCTGGGCGAATTTATACCAGGAACAGTTATCACTGTTCGTTATATGGAATATACCGTGAAGGTCTTTCTGCTTACCCATAAGGCCGGCCATCTTTTTGATCGCCCCGGCAAGGTCAACAGCATAGGTCGGTGAACCGAACTGGTCACTCACCACCCTTATCTCTTTCTGGGTCTTCGCTTTGTTCACTATGGTATCCACGAAATTCTTCCCGCCGTCGCCGAAGATCCAGCTGGTCCTAGCTATTATATACCGGTCCCTGCAGATCTCGGTAACGTGCCTTTCGCCGTCCAGTTTTGACCTGCCGTAAATGTTAACCGGTTCGGGGGTATCGCTCTCTTTATATGGTTTCTTCTTCCGGCCGTCAAAGACAAAATCGGTGCTTATATAGATAATGCGCGCGCCGGCTTCGTGCGCCGCCTCTGCCACGTGCCGCGTCCCCAGGGCATTCACGTTCTCCGCCCTGCCGGGATTTGTCTCGCACCCGTCCACATCGGTATATGCAGCAGAATGTATTACAACATCGGGCTTCGCGCTCTTTATGGCCTTTATGACCCTGTCATAATTAGTAATATCGCATTTTATGAACTTATCGGGCTTTCCCGCGCGCGTGGGCCTCTTTAGATCGATACCTGTTACGTTATTATGCTCGCTCTGCAGCAAACGGCAGAGCGCAGTCCCCAGCATACCGCTCGAGCCTGTGATCAGCACTCTCATGTAAGTACCTTCTTCTTCAACGGCTGCCACCACCAGTCATTATCCCTGTACCATTCAACCGTGGATTCCAGGGCTTCATAAAAATCAGAGTTGGGTTTCCACCCAAGCTTCTTTATCTTGCCGCAGTTCAGGGCATACCTTTTATCATGGCCGGGCCTGTCATTAACGTATTGTATAAAGTCCTCGCTCTTACCGGTTACCTTCAACAGATAATGCGTGATCTCCAGGTTGGTCTTCTCGTTGCCGCTTCCTATATTATAGATCTCACCGGTTCCGCCGTTATGCAGGACGTTGTCTATGGCCTCGCAGTTATCACACACGTATATCCAGTCACGCCTGTTCAGCCCGTCAGCGTATAAGGGGACTTGCTTTCCTTCCCTGAGATTCGTTATAAAAAGGGGTATGATCTTTTCCGGGAACTGATACTCGCCGAAATTATTGGATGACCTCGTTATTATGACCGGCGTCTTATACGTCGTATGGTATGAAACGCAGAGAAGGTCGGCCGATGCCTTGCTGGCTGAGTAAGGGCTGGAGGGCCTCAAGGAATCACTTTCGCTGGAGTGGCCCCTGGCTACACTGCCGTACACTTCGTCTGTCGAGATATGCAGCATCCTGGGGGTCCTGCACCTGTTCACGGCATCAAGCAGCACTCTGACGCCTTCCACATTAGTGCGCAAAAATGAAGCCGGGTCCTTAATGGACCTGTCCACGTGCGACTCCGCGGCGAAATTCACCACTGCGTCGCAGTCTTTCAGGAGCTTATCCACCACGCCACGGTCGCAGATATCGCCCCTGACAAACCTGTAACGCGCGTCTTTCTCGATATCTTTGAGGTTATTCGTATTCCCGGCGTATGTCAGCTTGTCCAGATTCACGATCTCATAGTCACCATACTTGTCCAGCATATACCTTATAAAATTGGAGCCTATAAATCCTGCGCCGCCTGTCACGAGTATCTTCTTTATACTATGCGCAGCCATCTTCTTATCTTGCCTCCTTTTGCGCGATCAGATTGCCGGCCCTGAGCAATGAATCGAAAGTGCCTGAATCCGACCACCATCCGTTCAAAACCTCGTAGGTAAGCTCGCCCTTCTTTAAATACGCGTTATTAACATCGGTGATCTCGAGCTCATTCCTGGATGAAGGTTTAAGGGTCTTTACGATATCGAATACCTGGTTATCGTACATGTAGATCCCGGTTACTATATAATTGGACTTGGGCTTCTTCGGCTTCTCCTCTATGGAGTTGATCTTGTCGCTCTGCATGGTCACTACACCGAAACGGCCGGGATCATCGACCTGTTTTATAAGGATCTTGGCGCCTTTTGGCTGCTTATCGAAATCATTAACGGCCTTCTTTATGTCTTTTTCTATTATGTTATCCCCCAGCACGACCACTACCTTTTCGCCGTCCGCGAAATGCTCAGCCAGCCCGAGTGCCGCCGCTATGCCGCCCTCGCCTTCCTGGTACGTATAATTAAGGTGCTTGAGCCCGAACTGATGGCCGTTACCAAGGAGTCTCAGGAATTCGCCCGCGTGATTTCCTCCAGTGACTACAAGAATATCCTTGATACCCGCGTCTACCAGGATCTGTATAGGATAGAATATCATGGGCTTGTTGAAGACCGGCAATAAATGTTTGTTTGATATTTTGGTCAACGGCGAAAGCCTCTTGCCGAGGCCGCCTGCCAGTATGATCCCTCTCATGGCCTACTTCCTCCAATCGTAATCGATATCGTTATTATAGGGGTCCACTCTGTATTCATCCGGCTTGCTATGGTCGTAAGGCTCTGTCACGTTATTTATCACTATAGCCTCTTCCGTGCTTACACATTTAAACCCGTGATACACCATGGGCGGTATCTGCACGAGTATCGGCGAATCGAGGTCCAGCAAGAACTCTGTTGTCTTTTTATGTGTGGGAGACCCTGTCCTCGGGTCATAAAGGGCCAGCTTTATCCTGCCGGAGACGCAGGTGAATGAATCTGTCTGGAGCTTGTGATAATGCCATGCCTTTACTATGCCGGGTTTCGCCGTGGTCATATAAACCTGCCCGAACTTTTTGAAGACCTCGTCATCGCGCCGCAATATCTCCATGAGGCGGCCTCTTTCATCCGGTATGACCTTAAGCTTCTTAACCTTTACGCCATCTATCATTTTTTTCTCCCCACGCTTATATATTTAAAACCGAGCTCTCTCATCTTCCGGGGATTATATATATTCCTCCCGTCTATAATGAGCTTCTTTTTCAGAAGCTTTCCTATTCTCGCAAAGTCCAGCTCCTTGAACTCATTCCACTCCGTGACTATCACCAGGCAATCGCTCGACCTTGCCGCGTCGTAGGCGTCCCTGCAGAATTTGACGCCCAGACCCTTCAGCTGGCCCTTCGCCTTCTTCATGGCGTGCGGATCGAATACCTTTATAACGGCCCCTTCGCGCCTGAGCGACCTTATCACATCCAGTGACGGCGCGTATCTTATGTCATCGGTGTTGGGCTTAAAAGAGAGGCCCAGGACAGTGATAGTTTTGCGGCTCAGGTTCCCTGTATTCAGCCTTATCTTGTTGCAAAAGAGCTCTTTCTGTTTCCGGTTTATCCTCTCTACCTCTTTCAGCAGCCTGAAATCATAACCAAGCTTACTGGATATATGTATGAACGCCAGGAGGTCTTTCGGGAAACAGAATCCCCCGAACCCTATGCCGGCATCGAGAAAAGAGGGGCCTATCCTCTTATCCATGCCCATACCCCTGGCTACTTCCAGTATATCCGCCCCGGTAGATTCGCATATGTTGCTTATGGCGTTAATAAAGGATATCTTGGCGGCAAGAAATGAATTTGACGCGTGTTTTATCAGTTCAGCGCTCTTTATGTTCGTCACCAGTATCGGGGATTTCAGAGGACTGTAGAGTTTGAGGAGGATATCCTTTGACCGCTTATTATTTACGCCTATTACAATTCGGTCGGGCCGCATAAAATCGCTGATAGCGGAGCCTTCTCTCAGGAATTCCGGGTTTGAAGCTACGTCAAAGGGAACACTGCGTTTTATATTGGCCCTGATCACACACTCGATCCACGAGCCCGCCTCAATGGGAACGGTGGATTTTTCGACTATGAGCTTATAAGACTTCATGCACCCGGCTATCTCTTTTGCGACGTTCCCGACATCCGTCAGGTCGGCTTCGCCGCTCGGTTTAGACGGCGTGCCTACGGCTATGAATATAACGGTGGACTTCTTCATCCCCTCCTTAATATTTGAAGTGAATGTAAGCCTCGATTGTTTCTTGTTCTTCTTTACCAGCTCCTGCAAACCGGGCTCGTATATGGTAACCCTGCCTTTCTTCAGACTCTCCACTTTGGATCTGTTATTATCCACGCATATGACATTGTTGCCCAGATCGGCAAGGCACGTTCCTGTAACCAAACCTACGTATCCGGCCCCGATCACGCATATATTCACTATTATGCCCTCCGTTTTATCCCAACTCCCCTACCGAAGCGCTGGGTAAATATTACCATATTTGCCTTAGTTATAGCATATTATATTATCATATTTATATTATATAAGCAACAGTTAAAGTTAAAGGGTAATGCAAATACTTTTACGCGATAGCATAATAGCACTCCTCCGGATTAAG
>CAZKWI010000025.1:0-23096 GCA_964556455.1 uncultured Planctomycetia bacterium
TAACAAAGAGCTGTGTTCTAACTTAAAAACTGCTTGACTAATGGGGAGCATTACACATCCGCGAGCGAGCGACAAGCGTAGGCAACGCTATGCCAGTGCTATAACCATGCAGTTCTATTTCTCGAGGGTGGTCTTGCGGCGGCAGTTCGCGCACACTATCTTCATACGGTCCGCGCGGGTCAGGTCTGTCACAACCTCTGTAATATTATCATCTATTAAGTCCATACTCTTAAGGCGTGACATGAATAACGTGGGGTTGGAGAACGCCAGAGGCCCGAGCTTTCTTGCTATCCAGTCGAGGTGCGCCCTAGAGGCTATGGGGGCCTTACAGATCTCACACAGGGCCAGTTCTTTCTCGACTGAATTTACGGCGTCTTTCCTGTCGAAGACCGCCAGGTCATAATCAGCGCTCAATTTTATGCCCGGGGGCGTGTCTTCCTTTGTGGTGCAGTATTTTTCGCACTGGCCGCAGTATATGCATACATCGTGGCGGGTGATCATCTTGCGCATAGGGGTATCGGCCGAAAGGTCATCCGCGAATTCTATGGCGCCCGGAGGGCAGACATTGCTGCAGCCGGTGCACGCAATGCACCCGTCTTCCGAATATTTGGGTGCGCCCCTGAACTTTCTGGCGGGTGTGTGCGGCGCGGCCGGGAACTTAGAAGTATACGGCCCTACGATAAGCGCCCTTACGGCCTCTGCCAGTTCTCTCAGTTTAGGTTTTCTCATTTTATTTTGAGTTCCTTGTCTTCCTCGTACTTATCCACTACGCTCTCTTCGCACAGCTTCACACGGGATATATGCGCACCTCTGGCGAGGACGTGCGCCGATACAGGCGCCGTAAGAAGAAGGAATACTATACACGCAATAGCCTTAAGCCCGCCTGCCGAAGGCCCCAGTATTATAAAAACGCCGAACATTATACTGCACGTCCCGAGCGTCACGCATTTGGTGGACGCCTGCAGGCGGTTATATACATCCGGCAGCCTCACCAGGCCCAGACAGCCGAAGAAATCAAAAAGAAGCCCCAGCACTATAAAGATTATACCTATGAAATCACTCATCAAAATCCTTCCCCTCCAGGTACTTCGCAAGCGCAAGAGTGCCTATAAAACTCTGGAGCGCCCAGGCTATGCCTATATCGATATACCAGCTCCTGCCTGTCGGGATGGCCAATATGCCGCATAAGCCCACTATCAGTATGCCGAATATGTCTATGGTAACTATCCTGTCCGGCGCGGTCGGCCCCCTAAGGATGCGGTAAAGGCAGAAGAGTATGCAGAGCATTATCACAAAGAGCGCGCGGCGGTAGAGCCCGGCAAAAGGAGCACTCGACGACACAAGCATAGGCAGCTCGACAAATAATATCCCGGCAAATGCGCCGATAATAAGCAGGAGCCCTATGGCCCATTTAACCCTGCGCATGTTCATTCGAAAATTCTCCTTAATATCCTTTCGAACCTCTCGACTATGATGGCGGTCGTCCTATCTACATCTTTGTCCTTGACCTCGATCCAGTGCACATAAAGGTAGCCTTTATCCCTGTCGATATCCACGCTCAATGTCCCAGGCGTCAGCGTAATGGAATTCGCCAGGAATGTCAGCCCTGTCTCGGACCGCAGGCTCGTCTTAACCTTCACTATCCCGGGATGTATGGGTATATCCGGATGGCTTACCCTGAAGGCCACGTCTATATTGGCCTTGAAGATCTCCCATAAGAATATGGGCATATAATACATGAACCACAGGTATCGCTTGATGTGCTTGAAGTGATGAGGCCTCTTCACGAACATGTCGCCCGTCAATACAGCGACGAGTGCTGCGACAAATAAGCCGATCACCAGATGCTGCCAATCAGGCAGCCAGTTCAGCAAAGCCCACACCAGGAACGCCAGTATAAAGAGTATTATCCTGGACTTCATATCACATCATCCTCGCGGCCGTATTAAAAACCCCGGCTGCGTAATTTGTACCGTTTAAGAGCGCTTCCACGGCCGGCTTCAGGAACGACTCACTGATCCCCGGCAGAATAAGCAGTCCGGCGATGAGGCATATTATCGCCATGGCGGCCATCGATACTTTCATGAAGAACGGCACTTCTTTTACCTTCTCCAGCCCTTTGCCCAGCTTGCCGTAGAAACCGTACTTCATAACCTTCATAAAGCTCGCCAGCGTAAGTACGCTCGCAAGCACGGCCCAGCTGGCGTATCCCAGCCTGCCCGCTTCGACCGCCGCTATTATTATGATAAGCTTGCTCCAGAAACCGTTAAAAGGCGGTATACCGGCGATAGACATGGATGCCGCAAGGTTCGTGGCCCCTGTCACTGGCATCCTTGAAAAAAGACCGCCCATCTTCTGCAGGTCGCGCGTACCCGTAGAGTGTTCCAGCGCCCCTGAATTCAAGAAAAGCAGGGACTTGAATATCGAATGGTTAAAAAGATGCAGAAGCCCACCCGCTATGCCCAGCGGCGTGGCAAGTCCTATCCCCAGAATGACATAACCTATCTGGCTTATCGAATGGTACGCCAGGAGCCTCTTCAGGTCCCACTGGCCTATGGCCAGGAATACCCCGACTACCATAGAGAGGGCGCCCAGCAGCATGAGTATGCCGGATATGGACGAAGTGATCCCGAAAATATTATAGAATATCCTGCATATAGCGTATACGCCGAGAGATTTTATAAGGACCCCTGAGAGCATGGCTGATATGGGGGCCGGCGCCGACGGGTGTGCGTCAGGCAGCCATGCATGAAAAGGCACGAGTGCGGCCTTCAGTCCGAAACCGAACAAAAAAAGCGGCATCACGTAATTTACTATGGAGCCGTGGCCTTTCGCCATGAGTAGAGTGCTCATGTCCGCCATATTAAGGGTGGATGTGTAGCTGTAAAGAAATATTATGCCGAGAAGTATAAAGGAAGAGGCTATCGACCCCATAACCGCGTACTTAAACCCTGCCTCGAGCTCTTCGTGCTCTATGCCGAAGGCGACGAGCGCGTAGCTGGCGATAGCGGCTATCTCAAGGAATACATAGAGATTAAAAAGGTCGCCTGTTATGACCACGCCGTTCATCCCGGCGATCATAAGAAGGAACAGTGTGTAAAACTTCCACTTGGCGGTGTACTTCACCATGTAATTCACGGAATATATATTCACCAAAAGCGCCACCAGGTTCACCGTGACGAGCATGAATGCCGTGAGCCCGTCGAGAACAAGGAGTATCCCGAACGGCGGGGCCCATCCGCCTATCTTGTAAAAAAGCGGCGCTGACGACCCTGCCGCGAATACGGACATTACGGCCAGAGCGCTCAGGATAACCGTGCAAAGGTTCGAAAGCGCGTCCGGGAGGGCCTTGAAACGTCTGCCCAGAAGCGTCGTGATGAACGCCCCTGCCAGCGGTACGGCTATAAAAAGCGGTAATATCTGGTTTGCTTCCCTGAACATCAGCCTTTTAGTCTCCTTATCTTTGTAATATCGAACGTGCCGTACCTGTCATATATCCTCATAGCCAGGGAGACGATGAGAGCGGTCACCGCAAGGCTTATCACTATCGCTGTAAGGACAAGCGCCTGAGGCAGAGGGTCGACCATGTTCACAACCGGCTCGCCCTGGGCGAGTATGGGCGAACGGCCGCCTGCCTTATATCCCACCAGTACGAAGAGAAGATGCGTCGCGTATTCCATTATGATAATGCCGATAATTATCTTTATGAGGTTCCTCTTCCTGAGGACCCCGTAAAGCCCGACTGAAAAAAGCGCTATGCACAAAAAGTATACCATCGTTACCTGTCCCTCTTTACCTTTATCTTCAGAAATACCAGTGCCATGAATATGGTGAAGAGCCCCGCCCCGACCTTAAGCGATATCGCTATATTGCAGAACGGTATGAACCCGGCCGAGAAGAGCCTGAAAGGCTCGCCGTTACCTAAAAAGTTCAGGAAAAATTGACCGCCTGCTATCATGCCTACGGCAGCCAGGCCCAGAAACATGAGCGCACCTATGCACTCGAAGAATGACACCCGCGCCTCGGACATCTTTTCCAGCGCCAGGTCCTTGCCGAAGGCGAGCATAAGATGTATAAAAGAGAGCGCTATGATAAGGCCTCCGGCGAAACCGCCGCCTGGAGTAAGGTGCCCGTGCAAAACTATATATATGCCGTAAAGGAGTATCAGCCCGACCGTAAGGCGGGTGATCGTCTTTACTATTAGTGTCATTCCGGCGCTTTCGTTCTGTCGGCGCTCACTCATCTTCGCTCCTTATGACCATTCCCTCTTTTCTTCTGCCTATCCTGCGCATAACGGCTATGACGCCGATGACCGCGGTAAAGAGGACCGTCGCTTCCCCAAGGGTGTCGTACGCCCTGTAATCCAATATAACGGAACTGACTATATTCGCCGCCCCGGTGTTCTTAAGCCCCTCGGATATGTACACGCCGGCCACCCTCATGAGCGGCGAGCCGAATTCCGGCAGGTCCTTTATGGCAAAGAAGCTGACCGCCAGGAATGTCGCGACGAAAAGCATCATGATAAGGGTGTTGAGGAACCAGCGCCCGCTCGCAGAGAAAGGAAGATCGCGCCTCAGCGTCGCCCGTATAAGTATAATGAGCATCAATATCTCTACGGTAAGCTGCGTTATCGCGAGGTCGGGTGCTTTCAATATCAAAAACGCTATCGATACGCCCAGCCCTACGGCGCCCACCGTGATGACGGCTGAGACCATGTCCTTGACCTCCAGCGCTATCACCGCACCTATTATCATGAATATGAGTAGTATATAAAGCTCTACCATGACTGCCTGAATACAGCGAATAACACAATAGCGCCTATGAGGCACCACGCGAGATACGTCGGAAGGACGCCGTTGTGCAGCTGCTTTAATAGACCGTTAAAGAAGAAGACCACTCTCGAGAGCTGGTCGTATATATCAAAAATACCTTTTCCTGCCCATTTGTAGATCCTGGCCAACAAGGGTAGATCCTCTATAGTCTTGTAAAATGTAACGCCCGATAACCTCATATCCTCGGTCATCCTTTCGCCGCCTATGAAAGGCTCGTCGACACGCAGCTTCCTTATACTGCCTGCGGCATAGATGATAAGCCCCACGAGTATCCCCGCGACTATAAGGCCCGAGCTCAATGACGAGTCCCATACACCGGGATAGGCCACATCTGTCCCCATGGAAGGATAGATAAAGAGCCTCAACGGTATGCGGTGCGCGAATACGCCGAAGACAACGCATAAGAAAGCCAGCACCGCCATGGGCAGCCACATGAAGAACGAGACTTCGTCTTTTTTCTCAAGCGACCGCGGGCACTGTCCCAGGAAGGTCGCGTGTATAAGCTTCATGAAGCTGGCGAGGGTCAGGGCGCTGCCGAATATAGCGGCAACGAGCCATATCACCCATGACCTGCCGCCTGTCTTACCCATCTCTATTACGCCCTGGTAGACGAGCCATTTCGAAACAAAACCGTTCATCGGGGGGACGCCTGAGATAGCAAGCGCGGCTATGAGACATGATATATAGGTAATGGGCATGGCCTTTGACAGGCCGCCCAGTTTATCTAATTCCGTGGTCTGCTTCTTATGCTCGACCGCTCCGCTGGAAAGAAAGAGGCAGCATTTGTAGATGGCGTTATTTACCATATGGAAGAGCCCGCCTGCAATGCCTATGGGGTTTCCCGTTCCTATACCCAGGACCATGTACCCCACCTGGCTTATGGCGTGGTACGCTAAAAGCTTCTTCATATTGTGCTGCACGAGCGCCATCATTACGGCGGCCATTATAGTAACGGCCCCCACTGTCAGAAGTATTATAGAGATGACTGAGTTGGGTCTGACTATGAACATATTGAGAGACATGCGCGCGAGAAAATATATCCCCAGCAGCTTATCGAGCGAAGCAGGCAGAAAGCCCATCACAGATACGGGTGCGACCTCGGAAGAGCCGGGTATCCATGTATGCAGAGGCATAGCGCCTGCTTTCGCGAAGGCGCCAGACGCCAGGCACAGGAAAGCCGCTATTGCCAGGCCGCTGTTCAAAGGAAGCGTCATATCCGCTATAGAATAAGTCCTTGCAAGGAAACCTACTATCCCTACACCCAGTATCATAAGCGCGTCGCTCCCGCCCACTATAATAAGGGTCTTCTTCGACGCGGAGTCCGCCTTCGCCCCGCCCAGATTGATGAGAAGATACAGCGTAACCCCTAAAAATCCCCAGAATGTGAGGAAGAGTATGAGATCGTTCGCCAGGGCCGCGCCTATAGAGCCGCCTATCGTCATGAGGATATAACCGTAATACTGGTTCAGCTTATCCTTGCCTTCCATGGACTTAAATGAATATACCACGGTAAGGAGGCCGAATAGCGCCACGAATAACGCTATGAACGCGGCGAGAGGGTCCATATTCAGAAGGTATCTGCCCCCCATAGAGAATGTCAGTGTCTTTATCCTAAAAAGCCCTATGGTTACGGTCAGCGTGAATACCGATACGAAAAACGACAGTATTTCCTTTACGCGTTTTATCCTGCCGGGTATAAAGAGGATCATCGCCCCGGCTATTAAAGGCACCAGTATCGGATACAGCAAAGCGTTCATTTCAATTCCCTGCCTGTCATCTTTCTGTACAGGCGTCTTGTCTTTTCCTGCGACATTTTTATAAGATCTTCGCCTGTAAGCATATTCTTACTATTCCCGCCGCCCACCGCCGTCATCCTCTCGGTGCAGCAGTAACACGGGTCTATCGCCGCCAGTATGATGGTAGCGTCGGTTATAGTCTCGCCGATGACCGTTTCCTTAAATGTAGGAAAGTTCATGAATGTGGGGGCGCGCACCTTGTATCTTTCGGGTGAGTTCGTTCCGTCAGACCTGCAGTAGTGGAATACCTCTCCCCTGGGCGCCTCAGCGTGGCCTATCCCCTCGCCTGCCGGAACATCCTTCGGGTTTGAATCTATCGAGCCGGCGGGCATCTTCTGCACGCACTGTTTTATAATGCTGACGCTCTCATACATTTCGAGTATCCTTACCACCGCCTTGGCGAATACATCGCCGGCTTCCTGTGTTATGACCTTCCACTTTATCCTGTCGTAAGCAGCGTACGGGTGGTCGCGACGGACGTCTTTATCGACCCCGGATGCCCTTGATGTAGGTCCCAGCGCGCTGTAATTAATGGCCGCCTCTTTGGATAATATGCCCACGCCTTTAAGCCTGGCTGCCAGTACAGGGTCGTCAAGGACAGCGCCCTTGAACATATCGACCGCCCTGGTCACATCATCCATACCTTTCATCAATCCGGGGACATACTCGTCCTCTATATCGCGCTGGACGCCGCCGACTTTCATCATGGCGTAACTCTGCCTGCTGCCTGTGATGGCTTCGAATAGGTCGTTCACTATCTCCCTGTATTTCCACGCCCACATCCATACGGTATTGTAACCGAGGAAATGGCCCGCGAGCCCCAACCACAAAAGATGGGAATGGAGCCTCTCGAGCTCCGCCACTATAGTCCTTATATAAAGCGCTCTCTCTGGTACCTCTATATTGCCCGCGTCCTCTATGGCCTGAACGCTCGCTATCGGGTGGCTTGTCGAGCAGATGCCGCATATACGCTCCACCAGGAATATGATCTTGTGATAGCTCTTGGTCTCGGCTATCTTCTCTATGCCCCTGTGGACATAGCCTATCCTTACGTCTATATCTACGACCCTCTCGCCTTCGCAGACAAGCTTATAAAATTCCGGCTCCTCCTGCAGAGGGTGATACGGGCCCAGTGGTATAGTTACTTTATGGCTCATGCCCTGCCTTCCCTGGCCTTGCCAAGTTCGTAGTCTTCTTCTTTATAGTCTCTTCTCAGGGGGTACACGCCTTCCGGCCAGTCGTCCGGCAGAAGGAGCCGCTTCAGGTTCGGGTGGTTTATGAAATCCACCCCGAAGAGCTCGTGTATCTCGCGCTCTATCCATTCGGCGCCCTTCATCATGGGGGTAATAGATTCTATAGAGAGGTTGCTCTTATTGAGGCGCACCCTCAACGATAATACAAGCCCCGCGCTCGCGAAACTGAAATGGTAGAGTATCTCCATGGCGCCCGGCATATCTACGCAGGAGGCCGTATTGAACCTTGCGCCCATCACGTCAAAAATTATCCTCACAAAATCGGTCAGGTCCCTGGCGCCTATATTGATATAGATCCTCTTGTATGACTTCTCCGTAAGCTTCAGTATCTTGCCGCCCAGCCTGTCCTGTATCTTCTTTAAGATCTCTTCTTTTGTCATTCTCTCACCTGTCATTCCCGCGAAAGCGGGAATCTATATCCATGGATCCCCGCTTACGCGGGGATGACGCTTCGCGTCACTTCTTGCCCTTCAGCTTTTCTATAAGTTTAACCACACCCAGTATTATCGCCTCGGGCTTTGGCGGGCATCCCGGGATATAGACATCCACGGGTATGACCTTATCGAGCGTCTTTGCCGCGGCGTAACTGCCCTTGAATATATGCTGTGAATTCGCGCAATTGCCCACCGACACGACCAAGCACGGTTTAGGGGTCTGGTCGTATATCCTTTTTACCCGCTCTGCGCCGTGCTTGTTCACAATACCGGTGCACAGAAGCACGTCGGCGTGGCGCACACTGCCGGCCAGGAGCATTCCAAAACGCTCTACGTCAAACCTCGGCGTCAGGCAGTCGAGTATCTCTATATCGCAGTTATTGCAGCTGCCTGAACAAAGGTGGAAGACCCACGGTGACTTCAGGAGCGCCTGTAACTTTATGCTCATATTATAACCCCAAGAACGCCAGCGCTACGGCCGCTATCCCGAGGACTGTCATAGGTCCCCAGAAGAACTTGAGCGCCTGGTCGATCCTCACTCTCGGATTCGTATTCCTTATAACGACTATCAATACCAGCAAAAGAACATACTTCAATATGCCCGGGATCACGGCCGGGAATGAAAGCGCCACTCCGCCCATGAATACCGTTACTACAAAGGCCGGCAGCGCAAAAAGCATCATCGCTCTCATCAGCTTGAATACCGCCAGCGGCGTCCCTGAATACTCTATAAGAACCCCGCCCACAAGCTCGGTCTCCGCCTCCGGCATATCGAACGGGACAAGTGCCAGCTTTGCCTGCATACATATTATGGCTATCAGGAACGCCAGAAAGCCGGATAGCTGTGCGACGAATATACCATTTGCGGCCTGGTAGGTCAAGAGTTCTCCTATCTTTATCATACCGCCGGACTTTATGACCGGGACTAATATTGCCAATACGAACGGGAGCTCGTAACTTAATAAAAGCTTCATCTCTCTTGAAGCACCGAGCGACGCTATGGGGTTGCCCGATGAAAACCCGCCCATTATGATGCTTATTGAGGGTATCGCCATAAGATAAAGGAGTACTATAAGATCGCCGATAAACCCTGTGGAAGGATCGGCGTTCATCACCCATATGATGGTGGATATCAGCGTTACGCTGACGAGCCCTATTATCGGGCTTAAAAGAAAAGTGATCTTATTTGCCGTGCTCGGAAGTATAGTCTCTTTGCCCAGGAGTTTCACTATATCTATCAAGGGCTGCAGCGGCGGCGGCCCTACTCTCCATTGCACACGCGCCGTGACCTTCCTGTCTATCCAGCTGGCTATGAGTCCCACGACAGCGGTAAAGAGAAATCCCGGTAATATTAAGAACTGAAACAGTGTTTTCATCTCTTCTTTTTCGCTACTTCCCTTTTCCAGTGCACTGAATGTACTATGATATTATCGCCTACGGCGTATATATCATTATCTTTGTCTTCCTTGAAATCACCGTAACGCACCGCGCCGCATATGCAGTCTTGAGCACACTCCGGCGTTTCGCCTTCATCCAGCCTATTGATGCAGAGGTCGCAGTTGTATGCCATATAAGGTATGAAATCCGGCAGTATCACGCCCGAATGGCACGCATGAGAACAGGTCTTGCAGCTCGTGCAGCGCATGTTGTGCCTTCTCAGGATCTTGTCCTCACCCTTCTCGAGCGCCTCGAAAGGACAGGCCGTAACGCAGTTTCCCTTCTCGCATTTCCTGCATACAAGGGCGTATGTTATCATCTCCTCGAGCGTAAGGACGCCGTAATTTCCCGGATGATAGTAATAACTGCACTTCTCACCGCAGCTTGCCTTATGCTCGCTGAACTTCTCCAGGTCTATGCAGAGTTTCAATCCCATATATTAGGAAAGTCCTTTATCTTTTCGTACGTAAACACGGGGCCCTCTTTGCAGGCGTAATGGTTGCCTACGCGGCAGTGGCCGCATTTTCCTATGCCGCAGCTCATATTTTTTTCCATGGACAGATATATATTTTTGGCGTCAAAGCCTAACTCGAGCAGTTTGAAAGTGACGAACTTCATCATTATAGGAGGGCCGCAGACCACGCAGACGGTATCTTTCATGTTGAGCTTGAGCTTGTCGAGTATGGTAGTGACCAGGCCCACGTGCCCCTTCCACTGGCCGTCCCCGGAATCGACCGTGATCTTTACTTCGGACTTGCCCGGTTTTTTCCATTTCTCTACCTGGTTCTTATATATTATATCCTGCGGTGTTTTGGCGCCGTATTTAATGTGTATCTTCTTATAGCTGCCGAGGTCGTTAAAGAGCGCGTAAATGAGGCTCCTTAAAGGCGCTAATCCCACGCCGCCGCCCACGATAAGTATCTCTCTGGCCTTATAATCCTCGAGCGGGTATCCCGCGCCATACGGGCCTCTTAAACCTACGATATCGCCCTTCTTCATATTATGGAGGGCCTTTGTGACCCTGCCGACATTCATTATGGTAAATTCAAGCCGCGATGTGTCGTCCGGGTCTGACGAAGGCGTAAATGGACCCTCAGCAAAACCGGGTATGGCGACTTCCATGAACTGCCCGGTCTTGAAAGGTATGCGCTCTTTTGGCTTCAGGACGAACGTCTTTATAGAAGGTGTTTCGTCCTTTATGTTGACTATCTCAGCCTCTGTTATCCTGTACGGGTTCTTCATCTCGCCCCTGCAGCCGCTTTCTTCAGCACATCTCTTATATCTATCTCGCCGGGGCACGCGTAGATACAGCGGCCGCAGCCTGTGCAGCCGAAGGTGCCCAGCACATTCGGGAAAAACTCGAACTTCTTATCGAACCTGTTCCTCAGCCTTTCATAAAGATGCCTGCGCGGGTTCGCCCCGCCGGCCACCACGGCAAACCTGTTGTAAAGACATGCGTCCCACGATTTGAATCGCGCTTTAAGGCTGCCTCTCTTCTCATCGCTTAAAGCGAAACAGTGGCATGCCGGGCAGCAGTGGTTGCATCCGCCGCACTCAATGCAGGTGGACGCAAACTCTTCCCACATCTTTCGTTCGCCGAAATTCTTCTTCACCGCGCCCGTTATGGACTCTTTATCCGGTACGCCCTTCTTCTGCACCTCTGCCCTCAGACTCTCAGTAAAGTCCTGTCTGTTCGATATCCTCTTTTTGGTCTCGGAAGTGGTGGCTATGGTAAAGAGCGGCTTATTTGACGCTATGAGGTCCCTGCCGGCCTCACTGCCCGCCTCCACCAGAAAATCCTCGGCGTATCTCGAGAGGTTTAAATCGAATCCGGTCTCCGCATAAGGCATGATACCCAGCGCCACGCAGAAACAGTTCTTGTGGACCAGGTTGCAGTCGGCGGATATGATGACGGTGTTTTCGCGCTTTCTGGTGTAAAAAGGGTCCTGGGGGTCGCTGTCCTTAAATACGAAATCCTGCACGGCCAGCGAGGTGATGTCGCAGTTCTTAACCCCGAAGAGCACCTGCCTCTTCTCTTCGGGTTTCTTGCGATCTACTCTCTCTCTTGAACAGATAAGGAAACTCTTTATCGGTTCTGAGGCGCGGATCTCGTCTACGGTATACTCCCCTTCATAGTCAGGGTCGTATGTCGCGTAAGCCAGATGCTCCCCCTTTTTCACGGGAATATACACTTCCGCTTCATCAGATATCTTTTTAAGGAAGGTCTTAAAATTATCTTTTGTAATACTATATATTTCTTTTTTCATAAATTAAAAAAGATTTTAAGCTTTAATTATAATATATATAAGTCAATATTGTCAAGAGTATTTATGCGCTTTTAGAACTTGATTTTCATCGCCCTGGGCGGGCACGCCTTCACGCATAATTCGCAGGCAATGCACTTGGAAGGATCAAAATCGACCTTCATGGTCTTTCTGTTAACCACAAGCGCCTCAGTAGGACATACGCTGACGCATGCCCCGCAGTGAGTGCATATATCATCGTCGCGCGTTACATCCTGGTCGAGCGGCTCTATCGCGACGCCGTTACCTTTGAGATATTTCACCCCTTCGGCATAATTCTCTTTTTTGCCGTTTATCTCGAGGACCATGAGCCCCTCTTCCCTGGGCGTGATCCTCGCCTGCAGAATATTAAAAACCAGGTCAAAATCCTTGACCAGTTTGAATACTATGGGCTTATCCAGTAACTTATGCGGAAATTTCAGTACAAGTCGTTTCTTTACCATGTCGCACCTTTTATTTGTCATTCCCGCGAAAGCGGGAATCTACATCCATGGATGCCCGCTTACGCGGGCATGACAATGTGACCTTCCCCCAGCTGCCGAATTTATTTCCCACCACCACTATGACACCCAAAATCCCGGGGATCGACTTCGCGAACCCGATCGCCTTTTCTATATCCGCGGCGCTTTTTGTGATATTGCCGGTAGCCGTTGCTGCTGCATCCGCCAGTGCTGTATCCCTGGATATTATACACGCGGCATCCGCCTTGCCGAAACTCATAGAATGGCCGACAGTTCCGCTTGACGTGCATACCCCGAGAGGGGTATTGGAGGATATTATCTCAAATGTGAGCTTTCCTGTCAATGGCGAACTTCCGGCGAAGATACCGAACCGCCTGTTGCAGGAACTCTTTATGAATATATCCCCGCCGTTCTCAACAATGATCTGGCTTGAGAACTTAAGGAGCTCCCTGCCCACAAATTCCGCCACCGCGCCCGCCACCGCGGCCATGGGGCCTACGCCGGCCGCCTCTCCTGCGGCCGCCATGCGCTTTACTATCTCAGGCGCTCCGGCCTTCAGCTTCAGCGGCCTGAGCGTGTCTTTGAATTCCGGGTGCTTTTTAATATATCCTTCGATCTCGTTCCTATATATATGTATGGCGGCGGCTGCCTCTGTATCCAGGGCCCTGTCGCCCATAATGCAGAGGTCTGTTTCATCTATCGAGGCTATGGTCTTCACCAGGCCTTCGCCTTTTACCCAATCCCTGTATTCCCGTTTCATAAGAAATTGCGGTCGCTGAGCAAGAATTCCGGCTCCATGAGGGGGACATAATTATCCGGGAACGGTATTGCGCAGGTCACTGTTTCGTATACGCCCACGATCGTTCTGAGCAAAGCCATGCTGATCCCCTTGAATAGACCGTAACTGAGGGCGCTGACAAGGCTCTCGTCCTTGTAGGTCTTCCCTATATTATCCGGTATCTCAAAAATACCCGTGAAGATGTTCGCGACCCCGCGGCTCAGCTTTCTCACCGGGTCCTGAGCCAAAGCTCGGCACGGAGACCAGCCTGATATAAAGGCTATAACTAACAATAATGCAACTGCTTTTATTATACCCGGCTTCATATTTTCCTCCGTAAACAGGCGCCTTTCCTCAACAGATGCGTGGAAGCTGCTCTCCCGTGAGCATCTTCAGCAGGCGCAGGCCTCCTGATCTCGTTTTCATACATACTGTTCCATTATCACCGGCCACTACTTCGCCTATGATGCGGCTCGCCTTTCCCGCCGTATGGCCCTTCATCGCACGCAGGATCCCGGCCGAAGCCTTGTCGGATACTATCATCACCACACGCCCTTCATTTGCCATATAAAGCGGTTCGAAACCGAGCAGTTCGCAGACACTCCTTACGCCCGCTGAGACCGGCAGTTTATCCTCATGGATCAATATACCGAAGCCTCTCCCTTCGACGAATTCGTTCAGGGTGGTCGCCAGGCCGCCCCTTGTGGGATCACGCATGAATCTTATATCCCCGGCAAATCTCAATAAGGACCTTATGAGCCCGTTGGTGGGCGCGCAGTCGCTCTTTACCTTAGATGCGAAGTTCAGGTCATTGCGGGCCGCCAGTATGCTCACGCCGTGCTGGCCTATAGGTCCGCTTATGATGATCTTATCGCCCTTCCTGATCCTGTCAAGTGAGAGGTCAAACCTGCCCAGTTTTATGCCCACGCCGCTTGTATTTATGAAGAGCTTGTCGCACTGCCCTCTGCCCACCACTTTAAAATCTCCGGTCACAACATGTATCCCGGCCCTTTTAGACGCCTCTTTTATTGAGAGCGTGAGCCTCCTGAGAGCGCTCATCTCGAAGCCTTCTTCGACTATCATGCCTACTGATATATATAAAGGCTTCGCCCCGCATACGGCGAGGTCGTTCACGGTGCCATAAATGGAGAGTTTGCCTATATCCCCCCCAGGAAAGAATAAAGGGTTCACAACGTAGGAATCGGTCGTAAGCATTATCGCCTGACCGCCCGCCATAAGCCCTGCGGCGTCGTCTAATCTTGATAAAAAAGGGTTCTTCAGTTCTTTTATGAAGAGCCCTTTAACAAGATCGTGCATCAATTTACCGCCCGATCCGTGGCTTAATGTAATTCTCTTCATATTTTTGTCATCCCCGCGAAAGCGGGGATCTAGGGTGTGGATTCCCGCTTTCGCGGGAATGACAGTTGTTACTTAAGTCTGTTGGTTATGGGCATCCTTCTGTCTTTACCGAAAGCCCGGGGCGTGATCCTGACACCCGGGGGCGCCTGCCTTCTCTTATATTCGTTCCTGTCGACCATCGATATCACCTCGTCCACGGTCTTTCTGTTCAAGCCCGACTTTATTATAGCCTCTTTCGCTTTATCCTTTTCGATATAGGCGTCGAGGATCTTGTCGAGGACAGGGTAAGGTGGGAGCGTGTCGCAATCCTTTTGGTCCTTTCTCAACTCGGCCGTCGGGGCGCGCATGATCACCGAGGCGGGTATACATTCAAAGCCGTCTTTTTTGTTCACGAATTCGGCCAGCTTGTAGACCAGCGTCTTAGGTACATCTTTTAGTACCGCAAAACCGCCTACCATATCCCCGTATAACGTGCAGTACCCTACCGAGATCTCACTTTTATTGCCCGTGGAAACGACAAGCCATTTGAATTTATTCGAAAGCGCCATCAGCAGGTCCCCTCTTATACGGGCCTGTATATTCTCTTCGGTGATATCGTGCTTCTTTGTCCTAAAGGCGCCCTTCAAACCTGCCAGGTATGAATTGTAAATATCATTTATGGGTATGGTGATGAGGCCAACACCCAGGTTCTTCGCCAGGCGCACCGTATCTTTGCGGGTAACATCCGAAGTGAATTTAGACGGCATGGATACGGCCGTCACGTTCTCGCGCCCAAGCGCGTCGCAGCATATCTTAGCCGTAAGCGCCGAGTCGATGCCGCCGCTCAATCCCAGGACCACTTTTCTGAAACCGTTCTTTCTTACATAGTCCTTCAGCCCCAGCGACAGCGCCGAATATATCTCATCGAGCTCCCCCAGGGGTTTTTCTATCTTTCCAAGGCTCTTCTTCGGATGGTCTGTATCCAGGTCAACTACCGCAATACCTTCCTTGAACTGGGCAACCCTGGTGATGAGACTGCCGTCGGGCCCGATCACAAGGCTCCCACCGTCAAACACAAGCTCGTCCTGGCCGCCTGTCGAGTTGCAGTAGCATATGAAAGCCTTCTCTGTTACAGCGCGCTCTTTCAGCATATTCTGGCGCTCCCGGATCTTGCCTGTGTGGTACGGTGAAGCTGAGATATTTATTATAACTTTGGCCTTTCCCTCCCTGCAGGCTATGCTGTGCGGGCCGTAAGGATGCCATATATCTTCGCATATATTCACCCCCACCCTTACGCTTCCGAAGGGCAATATCGGCACGGTGTCCCCGTGGAGAAAATATCTCTTCTCGTCAAAGATGCTTTTGTTCGGGAGAAAGATCTTGCGGCAAGTACCTACAAGCTTTTTATTATATATAAGCGCCGCGGAGTTGAATATGCCGTCTTTCGAATATTCCGGAAACCCGACGATAGCGAATATCGGGCCTGTCGACTTTATAATGCGCCTGAGCTGATCGCTGTTTGCTTTCAGGAAGCTCTTTTTAAAAAGGAGGTCTTCCGGCGGATATCCGCAGAGCGCTAACTCCGGAAAAACAACGATATCGCATCTTTTCCTGCGCGCCTTGGCGATATAACCCGATATCTTTTCGGCATTGGCCTCAAGCGCCCCTACAGTAGTATTTATCTGCGCTATGGCTATACGCATCATCGCTGGAATCTCCCCATGACCTGAGCTTCTTCCAGTATATGGCCTTCCATGGCATCCAGAAGCGCTTTTTTCACAGCCCCCGGGGCCAGTTCCAGCCTTGCATCAAGGCAGTAGAGCTTGAAAAAATACCTGTGCGGTCCTCCGGGCGGCGGGCACGGCCCGCCGTAGCCTATCCTTCTGAAATCGGTCATACCCTGCATAGCGCCGTCTGCCAGGGTCCTGTCCTCAGGTACAGCCTCATCGAGGCCTCCGGTGTCCGGCGGAATATTATAGATAACCCAGTGCACCCAGGTCATCCCCGGCGCGTCGGGATCGTCGCATATAAGGGCTATGCTCTTTGTGCCTTCGGGCACCCCGCTCCACTTAAGTTCCGGGGATACGTCTTCGCCCTTGCACGTATACTTCGCGGGTATGGAACCTTCATTCTCAAACGCCGTGCTCTTTATCTCGAGCGCCATAGCTTCACCTCCGAACAGCAACACCAGTAAAATTATAAGGGTTATAAGGGGACGCCTCACTCGTCTCTTATCCTTTACGAATAAAACAGTTACAGGACCGACCGGTACATCTTTAGAATACGCCTTTTATTACTGCTCTACATTGCGTACATTTTGAGTTCTTAAGGCCGAGAACCCTTGCCCGGTACCCGGTCCGCTTAATAAGCAGGTTGTTACAATTATAGCACAGGGTATCGTCAGATTCACGCAAAACATTTCCTATATAAATATAGCGGAGACCCGCCTCTTTGCCTATCGTTTCCGCCTTTTTCAAAGTGCCGATGGGTGTAGGCTCCCGCCTCGTATAGTTATAATCCGGGTGAAAGCGGCTTATGTGCCATGGTATATTTTTATCGACGCCGGCTATGAAACCGGCCATATCCCTGAGCTCCTCTTCCGAATCATTATCTCCGGGCACGATGAGGGTGGTCACCTCCACCCAGATGCCCGATCTCTTCATGGCCCTTATGGAATCCAACACCGGCTTAAGGCTGGCCTTGCATACTTTCCGGTAAGTGTCATCACGGAATGACTTGAGATCGACATTGCAGGAGTCGAGATATGGCCTGATGGCCTGAAGCGCTTCTTCGGTCATGTAGCCATTGGTCACAAAATTATTATACAGGCCCTCCGCCTTTGCCAGCTTTGCCGTTTCGTAGGCGTATTCGAAGAATATCGTAGGCTCGGTGTAAGTATATGATATGCTCTTGCACCTTTGCATCCCGGCCTCGCGCACTATCTCTACGGGCTTGAGTTCGCGCCCCGGCATGCTGTTGGCACTCTTTTTATCAGACTGGGATATCTGCCAGTTCTGGCAGAAGCCGCATTTAAAATTACACCCGACCGTCGCAATGGAGTATGAGGTGCTTCCCGGAAAAAAATGGTATAAGGGCTTCTTTTCTATCGGGTCCACATGCGAAGCTATCACTTCGCCGAATACGTGCGTATAAAGTCTGCCGTCTTTGTTCTGCCTCACGCCGCATATGCCGAAATCCGACCCGGATATTTTGCAGCGATGGCTGCAGAGTGAGCATTCGACCTTCCCGCCGGCCAGCGGCTTGTATAGCATGGCCTCTCTTATCATAGCTTTCCTTTGTACAGATAGTATGCGCTGCAGGTGCCTTCTGAAGATACCATGCACGGGCCGATCGGCCTCTCAGGCGTGCACGCCTTCCCGTATAGAGCACAGTCAGGTGGCAAGTTCTTTCCCTTTAAGATCTCGCCGCAAAGACAGCGCTTGTTATCGGGCGCTTCTTTGGGCAGCTTAATTTTGATCTTATTCTCCGAATCGAAGGCGCTGAATTCCTTTCTGATGCCGAGGCCGCTTCCGGGAATAATGCCCAGTCCGCGCCACCTGGAATCCGACGGGATGAATACATCCTTTAAAAGCTTCTGCGCAAGCCTGTTGCCGGAAGGTTTTACGACCCTCTTGTATTGTATTTCTACTTTCGGGGCCTTTTTTCGGATCTGCCTCAAGAGCATGTATATCCCCTGCATGATATCGAGCGGCTCGAACCCAGCGATAGCACAGGGTATTTTATGATCTCTGGCTATAAAACCATAAGGCCCGGGGCCTATTATGGCGCTGACGTGCGCCGGTAGTATAAAGCCGTCCAGCTTTATATCTTTATCGCAAACGAGCGCTTTTAACGCCGGGGGCATCACTTTATTGCCGGCCAGGACCGAGAAGTTATTTATCTTCATCTTTTTTGCCTGGTTTATCGCGGCGGCTATGGTGGGCGCTGTGGTCTCAAAACCTACGCCCAAAAAGACCACTCTCTTTTTCGGATCTTTCGCGGCTATGTCCAGTGCGTCCAGCGTGGAGAAGACCGCCCTTACATCCCCGCCTTCAGATCTCGCAAGCTCCAGATAAGACTTTGAGCCGGGGACCTTCAACATGTCGCCGAACGTCGTCACGATAACATCTTTTATGCCGGCATAGGCTACCGCTTTATCGATAAAATCTATCGGGGTAACGCAGACAGGGCAACCGGGCCCGGAAAGAAGCTTTACATTAGATGGCAGAAGCGTCTTGAGGCCAAACCTGGCTATCGCCATAGTGTGAGTCCCGCAGACCTCCATGAAGCTGTAGCTTCTGTCTTTGTCCGCCAAGGACTCGATCTCGCGCGCCATGGCCTTTATCAGGCGCTTATCCCTGTATTCGTCTATATATTTCATTATTCCTTCATTTCCTTATAGAGGTCCAGTGTTTCCTGGGCCGCCTTCCTGTCGAGCTTCTCTATGGCGAAACCGGCATGTATGATGACAAAATCACCGACTTCAGGGTCCTTGAGGAACTGCAGGTCGACCTTCCGCCGCAGTCCATCGGATTCCGCTGTCCCGGATGTGCCGTCTATCGCTACTAGCTTCATCGGAATGGCTAAACACATATCTAAGACCTCACGTCCGCTATTATGGCCTGTCCTATCGAGATCCCGGCATCTGAAGTGGGCGATGCGTTGTTGGCATAGACATCGAAACCGAGGTTATTGAGATGGGTCAGGGTCTTCTCAAGCAGGAATATATTCTGAAAAACGCCGCCTGTCAGCGCCACGTTATTTACGCCGGTTTCTCTTCTGAGCGCTATACATACACTGAGCACCATCTCCACCACGCTATTGTGGAATTTTGCCGCAATAATAGAGCACTCCAAGCCTTTTTTAATATCTTTTACTATCCCCCTTATCGTCTCGTTAGGGTCTATAATAAAGACACCCTTCTCTTTTTTGAGGCGCACGCCGTATCTCCGATCTTCGCTGTAGGCATCCTCCGCCCGTTTCTGCAGCTCTATCGCCGCTTCGGCCTCGAAGTTCACTTTATAAAAAGAGAGGAGTATCGCGGATACAGCATCGAACAACCTCCCCATGCTGCTCGTAAGAGGCGTGTTTACCCTCTTATCCGACGCATGCCGCAGGTCGCGCCACTGTCTCTTCTTCATCTTCTTTACAAAAGGTATATCGAGCTTTAGGAACTTATCGCCGTAGGCATCGTGCAGGTAGACCGCGCCCATCCTCCAGGGCTCTGTTATCGCCATATCCGCTCCCGGCATAGGCAGGTATTTCAGGTGACCGGCTCTCCTGAAGCTCCTGTTTGTCGCTATCATGAACTCTCCGCCCCAGACATTGCCGTCAATGCCGTAACCCGTGCCGTCAAGTGCTACCCCTATCACCCTCCCCTTCAGGCCGTTATCGAACATGCAGCTGACAACGTGGGCGTGGTGATGCTGCGCTTTGACCAGCTTCGAGCCCGGCGGAAGCATCTCTTCGGCAAGTTCCGTAGTACTGTAGGTAGGGTGCATATCGCAGGCCACTATCCCCGGCCTGAAACGCTTTATATCGCGCGCGGCGCTCCGCCTGAACGCCGAGAAGTTCTTATAGTCGAAGAGGCTGCCATGATCCCTGCTCGTATAGATGCCGGACCGCGAACCGAGCGTGTATACGCCCTTCGACTCCGCCCCCAACGCCATCACCTTCTTTTTAAACTTATAACCGCTCATCGGCCATTATTATATCACGGGACGTCTCACCCTTCAACAACACCTTTCCCCATAAATAGTTACGAGAGTAACTGGTACATTTTTCAAAAAAACATGTAATAAAATAGGTATTTCTTGTGTCTACTATATATGAAGGGATAAATAACAAAATAAGAAAGAGGTGCGCTATGCCAAGAGGGTCCAGGATAATAGTAGAGGACGGAACATACCACATTTTGACTAGGGGAAACAACAAGAGATGTATTTTTAGAAGAGACTCGGAATTTCGCTACTTTAAGAAATTGTTGCATAAATACAAATATAAATATAATTTTCTCTTATACCATTACGCAATAATGAAGAATCATTTGCATTTGTGTTTAAAGCTTGAGGCTGGAATTAATATTTCTAAAATAATGCAGGGGGTATTACTTTCATATAACCATTATCTTAAGAGAAGAAGGAATTATGTAGGTTATTTATGGCAGAATAGATATAAGAGTTTTTTAATTAGAGATGAAAGATATTTACTTGCCTTGGGTATCTACATAGAGAAGAATGCGGTTGAGGCTGGGTTCGTGGAAAATCCATTGGAATACCCATGGAGTAGTTATAGATATTATGCACTTGGGGAAGATGACCCCTTAATAGACCCTAATCCTCTATATCTTCAGCTAGGACAAACTCCGACAGATAGGCAAAAAGATTATGTGGAATTAATGCAAGCGAGAATTAAAGAATCACAAGAACAAAAAGTGTACCAGTTAGTATCATAACATTATGCGTGATAGAGAGTTAGAATCGAGTGAGGCGTCCCTAGAAGACCTTATGCGTGATAGAGAGTTAGAATCGAGTGAGGCGTCCCTAGAAGCTAGAAGACCTAGAAGAGGACCCTAGAAGAGGATGGGAGTTAGAATAGGAAGACGGCGGAGGCGATGACGGTCGAGTACCAGCCGCTCGTGCCGATGACGGTGGATTGGGTGATGTTGGTCGTGCGGACTATCTTGTCGCTTATCTTGAAGGTCTCTTTCTTCTCGTCCCAGCTCTTGTCCTCATCGAGCTCGAGGCCCAGTGTTGAGGCAAGCATAGCGGCGGCGAGGTCTTCGGCGTAGTCGCCCGCGGCCTCTTCGGTCTCGCCGAACGCGTGGTGTTCGCTGAGATAGCCGTAGGTGTCCTTGTCGCTGGGGATCGCGCATCCGATGGACGCGGCTATGAGGCGGTGCTGTTCGCTGCCGGAACACCTGGCGAGGACCGCGAATGTTACCATGCCGGGGACGAGCTCTTTAAGGCCCTCGTTCTTGGAGATGATCTTGCAGTTGGGAGGGAGTATGCTCGAGACCTGCACTATGTTGCACTTTTCTATACCGGCGTCGCGGAGCGCGAGCTCATAGGACCTCAGTTCCTCTTTATGTGAACCAACACCCTTGGTGAGGAACATCTTTTTCGGTACCAGTAATTTCTTGCCGGCGGTCAGTATCATGTCAGCCTGCTTTCTCCGGGCCGTTCTTATTGACCTGCGGTTTCGGTAATCTCTTGTCGTTAACTAGAAAATTATACCCCAGTAACTTATATATAAGCTTGGCCGCCATAAAATCCGACGTGACCATGTCCTTGACCGGCGCTAATTCCATGACATCCATGCCCACGATATTCTTGTATTGCATCACAAAACGCACAAGATCCAGCACCTCATACCAGCCCATCCCGCCGGGTTCGGGCGCACCGACAGCCGGCATGACTGACGGGTCGAATACATCCAGGTCTATGCTGATGTAGACATTATCGGTAAGGGCGTCTTTTATCTTTTCTTTCCAGTTCGGGATATCGAGTATATCGTACACATTAAAGACGGTCACATTGGGATTGGGCAGGTAGCTCTTGCCTTCTTTGCTTAAGTTCCTTGCGCCCACTATGACTACGCGGCAGAATTCGCTCAGGCGCCTTGCAACGCACGCGTGGTTGAACTTGGAATTATTGTAACTATCGCGCAGGTCGTGGTGCGCGTCCATGTAAAATACGCTGAGGTCTTTGTGATCTTTGGCCAGGGCCTTTACCGCGCCTATGGTGGCGGTGTGTTCGCCTCCGATCATCACGGGAAATTTGGCGTCCCTTACTAAAGACGCGACCCTCTTTTCTACCGTGGAGACCATCTCTTCCGGGGGCAGGTTGTCCACTATCATTGTGTCGGCGGTATGTATGCCTATCCTGTAGGTGTCCTTGCCTATTTCGTCATCGAAGAGTTCAACGTTCCCGGAGGCGTCCAGGATATGAAAAGGACCCTTCTCCGCTCCTCGCCTGTACGTCACGGTCTTGCCGTAGGGAACGGGTAATATAGTCACTTTGGACTTTTCATAAACCGAGAAATTGTTGTCCTCGCCGCCGAATTTGGGCTGGAAAAGTTCCGGCTGCTGCTGTGTATTATCTTCCATAATCTTCTCTCATCCTCCTTGAAACTTCCACGTTCAGCGACAGGGCCTTGTCGGCATCTTCGATCTCCATGGTGCCGCAGCCGCAGCTCGGCGTGACCACTAAAGAGTCCAGCACGAGTTTTTCATCTACGCCTTTTGCCGCCAGGTGATCAAAGCCGTCTTTCATCCTGACCGCGAGGCTTCCTGCGTCTTCAGTCCTTACAGCCTCTGACGTCGGGACTATCCCCCACGCCAGCACACCGTCTTTCTTTAAAAAACCCTTCAGTTCTTCCGGGTAGAGCGCCAGTGACTTCAGAAAATTATACGCGTCAAAATTCAGTACATCAAGGCCCAGACCCAGGAGCATCGACCAGTCCG